>JAYVXO010000144.1:0-15824 GCA_043785105.1 Fimbriiglobus sp. | reverse complement strand
GCAGAAGGCGAAGCAGGTCCTCGAAGTCAACCCGGACGTCTCGACGGCGCTGCCGTGCCGGATCTCGGTCTACCGGACGCTTGCAGGGAAGACACGCCTTGCCACGCTCCTCCCGACGAAGCTTATGGAGAGCTTCGGCACGGCGGAGCTCCGCGGGGTCGCCTCCGAGGTCGAGGCGTCCCTCAAGGCGATCATCGACCAGGCCGCCGGCGTCGGGCGGCCGTAGCGTGGCACCGGAGCTCGTAGTCGTCGGGGCCGCGACCGTCAAGGCGCCGGACATCGGTTCCGCATCGGTTCCCGACACGCTCGCGAAGCTTCACGTGGATCCTGCCGCCGGACTCACCCACGCGGAGGTCGAGATACGTCGGAAGACGAACGGTTACAACGAAGTCGCCGAGGAGAAGGATCACCCGATCCTCAAGTTCCTCGGAAAATTCTGGGGCTTATCGGCGTGGATGCTTGAGCTGATCATGATTCTGTCGCTCGTGCTGCGGAATTACGCCGATCTGGTCATCGTAGGCGCACTTCTGGTCGTCAATGCAGTGCTGGGGTTTTGGCAAGAGCACCGCGCTGCGGGCGTGATGGAAACATTGCGGCGGCGGCTCCAGGTCAATGCACGCGTGCTGCGCGATGCGAGCTGGCAGGTCGTTCCTGCCCGAGAGCTTGTCCCAGGCGACATCGTCCGCGTCCGCCCCGGTGACATCGTTCCGGCAGACGTGAAGGTCCTGACCGGAACCTTGAGCGTCGATCAATCGGCCCTCACGGGGGAGTCGAAGGATATAGACAAGGCTCTCGGCGAAGTGCTCTCATCGGGCTCCATTGTCCGCCGGGGAGAAGGCAACGGCGTGGTGATGCTGACGGGGGCGAAGACCTATTTTGGCCGCACAACGCACCTCGTGCAGATCGCGGCCCCCAAGCTCCACATCGAAGCGGTGATCTCCAAGGTAGTCCGCTGGCTCTTCGTCATCGTCGGTGCCCTAGTGGGCGTAGTCATCGTATTGTCACTGATCCGAGGAGCGCCGCTTGTCGAAATGATTCCGCTCACGCTTGTGCTGCTGATGAGCGCGGTGCCTGTGGCTCTCCCGGTCATGTTTACCGTCAGCATGGCCATCGGATCGGCGGAGCTGGCGAAGCGAGGTGTGCTGGTCACGCGCCTCAGTGCATCGGAGGATGCAGCGACGATGGACGTGCTCTGCGTAGATAAGACGGGCACGATTACGATGAACCAACTGGCGGTCACCGGCGTGATCCCACTGGAAAATGCCAAGGAAGCCGACGTGCTGTTCGCCGGGGCACTCGCGTCTCAAGAAGCCAACCAAGACCCGATTGACCTGGCATTCCTCGCCGCTGCGAAAGCGCATCACGTCTTCGACGGCGTTCCAACGGTTAAACCGGTCTCGTTCGCACCGTTTGATGCAAAAAATCGGCGGACGGAAGCCGTGGTCGAACAGAATGCGCAACGTGTCCGCGTGATGAAGGGAGCCGTGCGAACGGTCGCCGAAGCGTGTGGACTTCAGCCCCCCGCGATTGAGGCGTTGGAGACCCGTGTTAGCGAATCCGCCCTCAAAGGCTATCGGACACTCGCGGTGGCGCGCGGCCCCGAAGCGGGCACCCCAGGACTAGTCGGGCTGGTGACTTTGTACGATCCGCCTCGGCCGGATGCCCAGCAGCTCATTGCGAAACTCCACGATCTAGGTGTTCCTGTCAAGATGCTGACCGGCGACGCGCTGGCGGTTGCACGGGAGATTGGTCAGGGAGTCGGATTGGCAAATATCCGACGAGTGGCGGACTTGAAGGCGGCGAGCGCTCAAGCCGGCAATCAGGCGACCGATCTCCTGGCGGGTGCCGATGGCCTCGCCGAAGTATACCCGGAAGACAAATACCTCGTGGTGCAGCAATTGCAGGCTGCGGGGCACGTGGTCGGGATGACGGGCGACGGCGTCAATGATGCGCCGGCCCTGCGCCAGGCCGAAGTGGGCATCGCTGTGAGCAGCGCGACCGACGTTGCGAAGGGGGCGGCCAGCGTCGTCCTGACGGACCAGGGGCTCACCAACATTGTGGCATTGGTCGAGCAAGGGCGGACCATCTACCAGCGGGTGCTGACGTGGATCATCAACAAGATCAGCCGGACGATCCTGAAGTCGGCTTTCGTGGCGATCGCGTTCGTGGTGACCGGTCAGTTCGTTGTCTCTGCCTTTGCAATGCTGCTGCTGACCTTTATGACCGACTTCGCGAAGATCACCCTCGCCACCGATAATGTTCGACCGTCCAGAAAGCCGGAGACCTGGAACATCGGCGGCTTCATCACGGTGTCCGTTGTACTGGGCGTGGCGATGGTCGCTGAGGCTCTGTTCTTCTTGTATTTCTGCTGGTCACGTTTTGACCTGGCACCGACCGCCGACCTCAAAGACAAGCCCCTCCATACGTTTAGCTTCCTGATTTTACTCTACTTTGCGGTGTTCTCCGTTGTTTCCGCACGCGAGCGACGTTGGTGCTGGGCAACGATGCCCAGCAAGAGTCTCATGGCGGCCCTCACGGCGGATGCGCTTGTGGGCACGATCCTGGCGCTAGTGGGTCTTCCGGGTCTTGCGCCGCTGCCGTGGTGGCAGATGCTCGCCATCTTCGGTTATGCGCTGGTTTCTTGCCTCGTCGTGAATGACGCCCTGAAGGTCATTCTGATCAAACGACTCGTTCCCACGGCGGTGGCCTAACATGCAGGTAGGAGGATCAAGGTGAAATACTTCAATCAGTTCAGAGTGGCACCCGGCAGCAAAGTGAAGCTCAAGGACATCGATCCGGGATTCAAGGACCACCATGAGGGCCACAAGGAAGCGGTCGAGCAGATTGAGCAATACCAGAAGAAGCTGCGAAACCTCCAGGAGCTGTTCTACGCCGATGGACGGTCCTCCCTCCTAATCTGCCTGCAAGGGATGGACACGGGGGGCAAGGACGGGACTATTACCCACATCCTGGGCGCGATGAACCCCCAGGGCTGTCGTGTGGTGGGGTTTCGGCAGCCTTCCATTGAAGAACTGGCACACGACTTCTTGTGGCGGATTCACCAGGCCGTGCCGCCGCGAGGACAAGTGGCCATATTCAACCGCTCCCACTACGAAGACGTGCTCATCGTCCGCGTTCACACCCTGGTCCCGCAAGCGGTCTGGTCCGGGCGATATGACCAGATCAACTCGTTTGAAAAAGAACTCGTCGAGAGCAACACCCACATCCTCAAGTTCTACTTGCACATTTCCAAACAAGAGCAGCTGAGTCGCTTCAAGGACCGGCTCGACGATCCGGCCAAGCAATGGAAGATCAGCGAGGCCGACTACAAAGAGCGACATTTCTGGGACGACTACACGGCGGCTTACGAGGACGTGCTGTCCCGATGCAGTACCGAGCATGCGCCCTGGTTCGTCATCCCGTCTGACCACAAGTGGTTCCGGAACCTCGCAATCGCACGAATCGTCGTGGAGCATCTGGAAGGGTTGAACATGAAATTACCACCACCCTCAGTGAATCTTGAGCATATTCGCCGGGAGTATCATGCCGCAAAGGAAACTTAGGCACTGGAGGCCCACCGCGAATCGACCTGGTCCGTCACCGGCCGCTCCCGTTAACACCGCCCCGTATGGGGCGGTCGAGCGACTCCTCCGCTTGGGAGACTCTTGAAACGGGGCTCAATTCACCGAGCGATCGTGAGAAGTCAGGTAATTTGGGATGGCCAAGCGGCGACTTCACGACAAAAAAGTTCAATAGCCGTCTTGTCGACCCGACTGATATTGAGAACGGCTCGCTGCATTTATTTGCAGCGAGCCGTTCTCAATTGTAGCAACCCTATTAGGTCGTCCGGCAAAAGCGCCGCGTTGATTTGTACCGACCAACTCTGGCAGGTGGTTGTCATCACCGACCCCGATGGCCGGGTGGAGTCCGTTGGCTGCATCCCCTCGGACAGCGTCTATCGAAGGACAGTTGGCCGCGGTATTCAACTTCCAAAATAGATCGCTAAGCCACGCAACCTCTGCGGAAACAGATTTCCGTGACACGCGCCGATGGTTCGGGTAAAGTCAACAAACACAACAAAACCTTCCGCACTTCGAGTGACCACTCGTGTTTCACAAATCACGCAACGGACTGACCCTGATCGAAGTCCTTGTCATCATCGCCATCATTGCTGTTTTGATCGGCCTGTTGTTACCGGCGACACGTCGCGTTCGTGTCGCTTCTGCCCGTGTTCAGTGCCAGAACAATCTCAAACAATTGATGCTGGCGATTCAGAATTTTGAGTCAATGAGCGGATCGGACGCGCCCAGTCCGCAACACTTCCCGCAGGGTTGCCGGGGGCCGGGAACAATTCCGGAAGAACGACTCAGTTGGATGGTCGAGTTGTTGCCTTACGTCGAACAGGGCAGATTGTACCAGCAATTCGATCGTGAAAAGGGATACGCCGGGAATCTACCCGCAGCGCAGACTCGCATTCGGACGTTCCAGTGCAAAGCCGCCAAGGACTGGGAAACGCTGGACGCTATGACGCATTACGTCGCCATGTCGGGCATCGGACCTGAAGCCGCAAGGCACCCAGCAGGCGCTTCCGGCAACGGTTTCATGGGGTTCGACCGTCTGACTTCTTTGGCAATGATCGAGGACGGCACCTCGAACACGATTGCCCTGATGGAAACGCGATCCAACCTTGGGCCGTGGGCACGCGGCGGCTCATCGAACTTGCGCGGATACGACCCGGCCGATTTACCGCTTCACGGCGAACAACGACCGTTCGGCGGACATACTGGTGGAAATAATGCCGTGATGGCCGATGGCTCGGTCCGATTCCTCCGCTCCACGATCGACCCAATGCATTTGGCCGCCGCAATCACCATCAACGGAGGAGAACAGGTAGATTTGGAATGAACAATTCAGCGAGATTGAGAATTCTAACGACGCTCCTCCGCTGGCTCGCGGTCTTGTTGATCCTGCGGGTGCTGGTTGTCATTTTGGCGAACTACCCCGATTACTTTCCGCCAAATTTCGATTCGTTCTTCCTGCAAGGACGTGAAGAGACGTTCCGTGGCGCCTATCGTCCGGCGTTTACCGTTCACATCGTTTCCGCTCCGATCGTGCTACTCAACGGGTTGATCCTGATGAGCGAATCCGTTCGCCGGCGTCACCGTGCCCTGCATCGGTATTTGGGTCGGGTTCAAGTCATCGTGTTGCTGCTACTCGTGCTTCCGAGTAGCGTGGTGATGTCCCGGCACACCTTCGCCGGTTGGTCGGCGGGACTGAGTTTTCTCGTACTCTCAGCGACAACCGCTGTCTGTGCAATTGCCGGAGTCGTGAACGCTCGCCGCCGCCGATACGACCGGCACCGTCGATGGATGCTTCGCTGCTATGTCTTGATCTGTTCGGCGGTCACACTTCGTCTGATGTCGGGCATTGCGGGACTGGTCGAATTATCGAGTGCCGAGGGGGCATACATCGTCGCAGCGTGGAGTAGTTGGCTAGTACCGCTTGCTGCTAATGAGATCGTTTTGCAGTTGAGGGCAAATCGGCTCTTGCTGAAGTACGACGAGTGAGCGGAGCAGTTATCGAGCGGGGTATTCGCTACACGCTACACCGATACCCCACAGGAATTCCTTGCTATCAGATTGACATCGTGTATGCTTGTACTCTTTGCGCGCCTTATAGAGGATTCACGATGCATACGCAAAAGTGGCTTCGGTGCAATTTAGACCGGGGCATGTTTAGCAACGAGATGGCAGTGACCTATCCGACTTCGGGAACTGCTCGTGCGTCTGTCTTTGTTCCAACGTCCGATGTCAGCGGCAATCCCGGTGAGTTGGGCAAAGTTCGCGTCACGGTTGTCACGCGCGGCGGCAACCTCTTGGCAATTCTCCCAACTTCGTACAGCGACAGTGTGACGGTTTCCGAAACCGACCTTTCGGACACGCCATGATCCTATCGAACGTTGCGATTCACCGCGCCCAGGACGAGCGACGGCTGTTCATTGATCCAGAGCCGTTGCCACGCGACCCGTCCAGTCCGGGGAAATGTCCCTACCAAACGACTGCTGTGGATCTTCGCTTGGGACACGAGATTTCGTACTTCAGAGAAGGGCTTGCACTCGACATCAACCTTAACCAGGGAGCGTTTGCGAAACTGTTCGGCTCAAATTCCGAGACACGAAAGATTACCGATGAGAGTCCGTTCATTTTGCGTCCCAATCGATTGGTGCTGGGCAGTACGCTAGAAAAGGTTTCGTTACCGTTGCTACCGGATGGCCAAATTTCCCTTGCTGCTCGGGTCGAAGGGAAAAGTTCTTACGCACGGTGTGGCCTGCTCGTACACTTCACCGCCCCGACGATCCACGCTGGCTTTTCCGGTACGATTACGCTCGAACTCATTAACCTCGGCCCCTGCAACATTTCGCTCTACCCCGGCACCCCGATTTGCCAACTCATCCTTGAGGAAGTGTCAGGCACACCGCTACGGAACGACAGCCAGTTCCAAGGGCAAGACGCTCCCGGCGGTCGCGTCTAAGCCGGGCTTTCCTCATCGCTACCACGAAAAGCCCTTTCGATTGGTTATCAACGCACGCGATTTGTTAACCTGCGTTTACATTCGCGGGCTGTTCTGACCATCGACTACTTGGTGAATCTGGGAAAATAGCCGCACAAGTTGCTGCTTTTTTGGTACGCTCCTATCCTCCCGTTCGCCAGTGGGATGGACCCCTCGAAGGACGACCCGATGAACCGACGCCATTTCTTTCAGTCCGTTGCGCGGATTACTACGGCCACCGTTGCCATCCCGACGATCGGGGCGTGCTACGGATTTGCGGCATCGACCAACCTCAAAATTGATCGCCAGACGTTGACGTTGCGTAACCTGCCGACGAACTTCCAGGGGACGACCGTGGCGTTTGTCACGGACATTCACCACGGGCCGTTCGTCAGTTTGGACTATGTCGCGGGGATTGTCCGCACCACGATGACATTGAACCCGGATCTCATCGTGTTGGGCGGTGATTACTCGCACCGCGACAGCAAATATATCGCACCCTGCTTTGAGATATTAAAGTGTCTCTCCGCACCACTCGGCGTGTTCGGCGTGCTTGGCAACCACGACTACATGCACGGCGAACGACTGACCCGCGACGGCATGAAAAAGGCGAACGTCACGGAATTGACCAACAGCGGATGTTGGCTCACCCGAAATGGGGATCGGCTTCGGCTCGCTGGCGTCGATGACCTCTGGCATGGCCGCCCGGACTTAGCCAAGGCACTCGCTGACACGCGGCTTACCGATGCGTGCGTGCTGATTTCGCACAACCCGGACTTTGCGGAAACGTTGAGGGACCGTCGCGTCGGCTTGGTCCTGAGTGGCCACACGCACGGCGGGCAAATCGTGTTACCGGGTTACGGGGCGCCGATCACACCCAGCCAGTACGGGCAAAAGTACACCCACGGCTACGTCGAAACGCCCGCCACGCAAGTTTACGTGTCTGCCGGGACCGGGCTTTCGATCCTGCCGGTCCGGGTCAATTGCCAACCGGAAATCACCTTGATAACTTTGGTGTAGTGGCAACTTTTGACTGACTTCCGGAGAAGACGATGAAACACGTTGCGTTGATGGTGACCCTGTTCGTCAGCCTCGCGGGGCTGACGCAGGCGAACAACAACCTTGCAGACCCGACCGCCGGCAAGTGGATTGTCGATAGCGTGATCCGTGACGGCAAAGTGGATGACGACTTGAAAGGGGCCACGCGGGTTCACGACGGCGAGAAGTACAGCGTGACACCAGTCGCCGGGAGCAAAACCCCGACGGTGTCTGGGACATTGGTCATTGACGTGAAGAAGCGACCGTTCATGATCGACATGAAGCCCAGCGCCGGCCGGTACAAGGACAAGACGCTGCTCGGTATCGCCAAAGTCGATGAAGACAAGCTGACCATTTGCTTCGCCGAACCCGGCAAAGATCGCCCGGTCATCTTCGACAGTAAGGAAGGCAGCGGCGTGGTCTTAGTGGTTCACACACGAGCGAAGTAGTGATTCAACAACAAAGCCGATGGGTATCACCCATCGGCTTTGTCTTGTTCACGCCAACCACTTCTTTCCACTCGGCGGATGAGTCACTTCGATCTGCGGTCGCACCCGCCCGGCCACGAGTTGGAACGTCAGCGCCAAGACAGAACTCACGAGAATCGTCGGCTGCGCTGTGTCCGATCGTCCGGCGAGTTCGAGCACACCTTCCTTCAGTTGATGCAACTCGATCACCCACGGATCGCGCTTCACGATCAACACTTCTCGGGTGTTCACCTTGGCGTAAAAGTCGAACTTGGCATACGGCTTTTCGCCGGGACTGATGATCTCCGCGAGGAAGTCCGGCCCCCCTTGCCAGTGGGTTCCGTGGTTGACTGCCGGGTTTGTGTTCAGGTACACCACGACATCCGGACCCCGAAAGTTATGCTCCCATTGGTCCGCGCGGTCGCTGATGTTGACCCCCGCCGTGATGCAACCGATCCCCGGTTCTTCGACAACCGCCGCGATCGGCAACAACAGCTTGAACTGGATGTCCTGGTGTTCGTTGTTCGGCATCGGTGGCATCACAACAACCCCTTCCCAAACTTCCTCGAACCGGGACTCCCGCTCAACCGGCGAGTCACGAAACTTGGGTTCTGTCTGGGGATCGAGAACTTGCACTTCCATGCTGCACCTCACTTCTTCGGTTCGACTTTGAGGCTGGTGAGGAACTCGACGATGTCGCGGAGTTCGCGCTTGGTGAGCTTCTTGTGGAGGTCGTCCGGCATCGCAGACTTGTCGGGCTTTTCGCTTTCGACATCGTCCTTCGGCACCGTGATGACCTTGTTGTCGGCGGTCACGATGGTGTACCCCGTCGCGTCTTTTTTGCGCAGCACACCCGCAAGCGATTTGCCATCGACCGTGTTCAGGATCACGCTTTGATAGCCTTCCGCAATCTTGGCATTCGGGTAGACGATGGATTCGAGCAAGTAGTCCCGCGGTTGCTTCGCGCCGATGCCGTTGAGTTGCGGGCCGACTTCGCCGCCTTGGCCGTCCAGCTTGTGGCAACGTTGGCAATAGACGGCAGTGTTGTTGATGAACAGTTCGCGGCCACGGATTGCATCACCACCGGCGATTGAATCGCGGTATCGTGCTAGCGGATCCTTCACACTGGCGTCGCGGTCGGCGGTGTCGATGGCCTTGAGCTTCTCACGCAGTTCGGCGTGGAGCTTCAAGTCTTTCGTAGTGGACCGTGCCTGGGCAGCTTCCATCGCATCGAGCTTTAATTCGACGGGCAACTTGCCCGCGGTAATCGCATCCAGTTGGAGAGCGATGGATTCATCGACATCATTCGATTCCTTCAACGTGCCCATGACTTCGAGGGCCATCTGCTTCTCGATGATCGTGGCTTTTTCGTCGCGCAACAATGCGGGCAATTCCGTGAACGCCGCAGTGGGGTTCGCCTTGGCGTTCACCACGCGGGCGGCGGCGCGAAGCTTCGGTTCGGGTGAAATCAGCGCGAGCTTGGCAGAGTCCGCGAGTTCGGTGGCCTTGACCGCATCCAGTGCGAACAGGGCTTCGACACGCAGCGTTGCGGGTTGCTTGGCGTCGGCGACGAGGGCCGCCATCAGCGGGCCGACTTCCTTAATACCGAGTTTCGCGGTCACACTGGCAGCCTCTTTGCGAACCAGTTCCGTGCCGACAAACAGCTTCGCCAGCACCGGCTTGACCGCGCTCACCACGTCCGCTTGCGGCCGTTCTGGAAGGTTTTGCGTTAGGCCGGTGATCGGGTCACGACGGCTTGGCTTCGACCATTCGCCGAGCATCTTCAAAGCGGCACTCCGCAGGTGATCCGGTTCGCTGGATCGCGCTGCCACGTTCGCCAGTCGGATTGCATTCTCTGGACCGCCCAGCTTGTAATTCGCCGCAGCCGCCCGATACGCCACCGCCTCCGGCAAGTTCGCAGTGTCCGCCAACTTCGCCAACCCCGCCATCGGCGTGAGCAACTCTTGGTCGTAGATCGCCCGCGCCGCTTCCACCACCACTTGCGGGTCGCTGTCCGTCAACCATTCATCCAGCTTGTTGCACTGCATTTTGCGAAGCGCCAACACCACGCCCAACCGCACCGCCGGGGTGTCGAACTGATCCTTCGAGATCTTCCACGCACTCGCCAACTCGCAAGGCGACGACCCACCCACCGCCGCAATCAACCCCTCAACTGCTGCCTGACGCAGGTAGGCGTCTTGGTTGTTGTTGTCCTTCAGGAGCTTGAAGAGGGGCACACAGGCGGATTGGTGTACTTCAGCAAACAAACCATCTTGTCGATTGCGAACAAGTTTTCCGTAAGAAATCGCAGCTTCGGCACGAACACGCGCATCAGAATCGGTTAACAATTTCGTAACCACAAGGGTGTTGTTTTCGACTATCTCGTTCGCTAACCTCCTTCGCTTGGCGTACACCTTAACCGCGTTCCATCGCACCACGGCGGTTTCATGCGCAAAATAGTCCGCAGCACTCTTGGCCTGCCCGATTGCTGACCACGCCCAGAGTTTGTGAATCGTACCTAGATCTGACTTTGGCTTGTACTTCTCCAGTTCCTGAGATGCTCCTTGTCGCTTCACGAGTTCATACTGCGCTTCGAGTCGGACTTGCTGATGTGGGTGGTCGAATAGCGCGACCAGTTCGCCGTTGGTTTTCTTTGTCATCCCATCGGCGATCAGCTTTTGGGATTCGGCGACGACTGGGTTCACCATCGCTTCGGGGTCGGTCACTTTGAAGATGCGGCCCTTGTTGGGCTTGTTCCAACCGCCGGTCCAGTCGAGCCAGTAGAACGCGCCGTCCGGGCCGAACTCGCAATCGGTCGGGACCATGTCCTTGACGAACGGGTGCAGGTCGGTCACTTCAAAACTCGCGCCCTTCGGCTTCACACTCAGCGACCAGATCACGCTATTGCCCGGCGACGCGGTGAAGTCGGTGGCGAAGAAGTGATCCTTGTACCGGGCATTCAACCCGACGCCGGGGTAGTGCGTCATGCCAGACGGACCGTTGCCGATGTGCATCAGTGGCGGAACGACGTAGGCCGGTGGCATCGCCGTCGCGCTCGGCACTTCCCAGATTTTCTCAGTGTTCCACGGCCCACGGTTGCCTTGCGGCACACCGTTGTGGTGCATCAGCGTGCCGTACTGGTAGCCGCACCGCCAACCGCTATCGCCGCCCTCGACGATTTGCACCCAGCGCGCTTTGTCACCCGAATCCGAGTTATTATCGAACGTGAACAGGTTCCCGAAATCGTCGAACGCCAACTCTTGTGGGTTGCGTAAACCAATGTGGACGACTTCCAAGTTCTTGCCGTCCGGGTCGCAGCGCAACACGGCGCCGCTGTCCGGGTTGTTCAGCGTTTTGCCTTCTTTGGTGACGACCTTGAACCCGCGATCGCCAATCGACATGTACAGCTTGCCGTCTGGTCCCATTCGCAAACCGTGCAAGTCGTGTCCGATGAACTGGACGTGAATCCCGTAACCTGTTGACAGCTTTTCCACAACGTCCGCTTTGTTCTCGCCCTTCGTGTCCTTCAACTTATACAAGCTTGGAATGCACGCAAAGAAGACCTCCCCCTTGCGGGCCAGCACCCCTGCCGCGACGCCGTCTTCGGGCTTATTAAACGGCCCGGCGAACACGCTGTTCTTGTCCGCCTTCCCGCTGCCGGTGCTGTCCCAAACCATGCGAAGCTGTTCGCCAAACTTTTCGTAGGCGGGGAACTTGTGCTTCTTGTACATCGCCAAACGGTCTTCAACGCTCCGACAAGCGAGGTCGTCATCCAGCCAATACATATGGCTGCGGGTGTCGGTCACGCCGTCGGTGTGGCGATACGTCTCCACGACGAAGCAACGGCCCTTTTCGTCAAATGCGAACGACACCGGGTTCGCCAGATTCGGCTCACTCGCCCAAACTTCGACCTTCAGCCCCTTCGCAACTTGCGCCCGCTTGGCCGACTCCTCCGCCTCCGGTGACGTGGCCTTCGACTTCTCGTTCGCCGCATCCGGGGGTACAGCAAACGCCAACGTCGCCAACACGCCGGCCAACACCGGCACGAACACCCAACGAGGCATGGTAAACTCCAGACGAACGAGGAAATCGGATTCACCACAGAGGGCACAGAGAACCACAGAGCAAATCCAAATTCTTATGTTTTCCTCTGTGGTTCTCTGTGCCCTCTGTGGTGAACATTCTTAGTTTTACTCAGCGATTCAATCCAGTATAACGCGCTCCCCGAATCGGCGGCGAAGAACTTCCGCGCCGCTTTCGGTGATGCGGTTCTCGCGTAGGTCCAGTTTGGTTATCCCCTCCACTCCGCGTGCAGAGGCAAGCGTGTTTGCGCCCCGGTCGCTGATGTCGGTGCGGACCAGGATGAGTTCGCGGAGCGTTTGGGCGAAGGCGGTGGCGGGGAGTTCGGAAACGAACAGCACCACCCAATCATCGCTGAGGCGGTTGTCGGACAGGTTCACGGTGCGGAGTTGCGCAAAGTGGGGGTGGCGAATGAACTCCAACCAAAATTCGGTGTCCAAGTAAAACGGCCAATACAGTTTACCCAACGTAAAGGAGCGGATCGAACTCAGCCACGTCACTCCACGAGCCAGGAACCGTTGGTTCGCCAACATCTGGACCCTCAGCGATGTCACGGGTGCTACCTCAACCAACAACGGGCCGTAATCCAGCAGTTCCATCTCTCGGGCGTGGACTTCCTCCACAAACCCCCGGCGCCGAATCCCGGTCACGCCCGCCTGTTTGGATTCCGGCAGGATCAAATCGACTTCATCCCGAAACTGCCCCCGCAACTCCGCCGCCATTGCAACGTACTTCTCCCGTTCCAAACTCCCCGCTTCATGCTGCTCCGCTTCAATCTGCACCCGAATAAAGTGCGCCCGCGCCACCTGCGACGGGTGCCCCGACTCCTCCAAAAAGTCCGCAAATACCAACCGCGGCAGGTCGTCATCCGGGTGCGCAATGATCGTCCGCAACAACGCCTCGTGATCGGTGGGCATGGCGATCAGTCCTCGTGCCGGGCAAGACCGCGTGGAGTGTCGAGTAGTTGCGGATCAACTTTGAATCCGATTGCTCTTAGAGCTTCAGCGCCGATGGGGGATATGTAGTTGCCTTCAAGCAAAAGATGTTCCAACCTAATAACGGCGGGATGATTGGCTAGTGCTACTGCACCATCGTCAGTTATTTCGCAGTGGGATAGATCGAGGCTAGTCAGTTGACTTACCAATCCAGTCTGTAGTAAGTATTCCACCGAATCATCCGCGAATTGTTCCCACCGTACAATCAACTGCCTCAGAGCCTGGAACTTGGTCGTGTATTTCAACACGTCCGTCGAATTCGTGACAAAAAGGTCGCCACAGATCCTAATCTCCAAAACTTGCACTTGTCGAGCGATCGGGCACGTCAGAACCGATTCCCAAACTTCCTCAACGGGTGTGCAAATTTCGAGACGATGAATCCAACCACGTTGCAAATAGATTGATGCAATCCCGTTCACGGGTTGCGCGCTCGATCGCCGTATCGGATACCACTCTACGTTGACGAACTTTTTGAATGAACCGATCCACTCGGCTTCGTGCTTTTTCCCGAGCTTCGCAGCGGTAGCCGCAAACGCATGTCTCTGTTTTTGGGTTAGTTGCGTGTCTTCGAGCGCCAGCAGCAACCGAATGTACTCCCCACGTGGGTCGTTGTTCTCCGTCAGCCAGTCGGCGTAGGCCGAGTGCGCGGCGAGGTCGTCCGGGTTGGCGGCGAGAAAGTCTTCCAAAGCCTGTCGCGTCGAACTCATGGGCGATCGCCTCCAAGGGTCATGCCCACGGTACGCCGTGGAATGCGTGTGGTCAACGGATACAATGACCGCAACACGTACCCGTCGAGCCTACACCGTGGGAGATCACCGATGAACGAGCAACTTATACAGCAACCCTATCAGGTGAACATCTACGAATTGAACGAACCGAATGGTGGCCTGACGTTTACCTTTTCTCCCAAGGATCATCAACACACTCGCGGCAGAAATGGCGCGCCACAACGGGTGTCTCAATTCAGTGTCACGGTGCATCAACTCGCCGGGGAATTGTCCTTTGACTGGAGTGAAACTCCGGACGAACCTGGCGACGCGCGTGAAGAAATTCAATCAGAAATTGCCACACGGATGAAAATCCGTGCCGACTGGATTGAGCGGGTATCGGCACTCGTTTCGCAGGTCGAGCATTGGGGGAAAGAACTCGGGTGGGCCACCCGACGGATTGAAAAGAAACTCGATGACCCGTGGATCGGTCAGCACCGGGTTCCGGCGTTGTTGCTGCAAGAAGAAACCTGCCGGATCATTCTCGAACCGTTGGGCCGGTCCAGTTCGGGTTCCGACGGCGTCGCCGATCTGTACTTGATGCCAGCCTACGACGACATTGCACGGCTCGCTTTTTCCGAAAACCACTGGAACATCCATTACGAATTCCGCAACTCGAACTCCGCCAACCTAATGTCCGAACCCAAATCGGTTCCTCTCTCGAAAGAAACACTAGAGAAGGTGCTGGCGGACCAAAAGCGCCATGTCTCTTAACCACGTGTGGATCACACGGATTCGGGACGTTGAGCGTGAATATCTTGTCATGAGACTGGCTGCCGATCGCCTGCTTACCGCTGCATCTGTAGACCCCACGGTTTTGCTCGACACACTCCGACCGCGTGAGTTAACTGTTGCTTCGACGAATCTGGAAGGAACTTACCTCATACGGTTGTTCGCCGAGTTTGAAAGCGGGGCCAGAGAATACTGGAGTACAACCCGAGTCACGAATCCGAAAACAGTTGACCTGTTAACTGGCTTGGCTGCCCAACGTCAGATTCCTGATATGCTGCGAGAAAACGTGCAATCAGTCCGGGACTACCGCAACTCGTGGGTTCACGAACGAGCCGTAGTACCGCAAGTCATTCCGATTGACATTGCGCGTAGTTATTTGTGTCGTTTCTTTAGCTTCCTTCCACCGCAGTGGTAACTTCGGAATGGTGACCATGAACGACGAAAACGGGCCGTATTCCGACAAGATGTTACGGCTAGCGGAGCAACTGATTAGTGCCGAGGAGTTGTCGTGTGATAGCGATGACGAGCCGTCGAAGAACGTGCCGGGGCACGTCGATCACGACCGGATTGCGCAGGCGGTGAAGGAGATACTGATTGCCGTGGGGGAAGACCCGGACCGCGAAGGGTTGCTGGAGACGCCGGCGCGGGTGGCGCGGATGTACGCGGAGATTTTTGCCGGGCTGCACATTGACCCGGCAATCTTTTTGAAGAAGACGTTCACCCAAAAGCACGACGAAATGGTGCTGGTGAAGGACATCGAGTTCGCCAGTTGTTGCGAACACCACCTGTTGCCGTTCCTGGGCAAGGCCCACATCGCGTACCTACCCGATGGCCGCGTGGTCGGGCTGTCGAAGCTGGCGCGGGTTGTCGAGGCACTCGCCCGCAAGCCGCAAGTGCAGGAGCGGATGACCGAAGACCTCGCGGACCTGATTATGCGCGAAATGCACCCACGCGGCGTGGGCGTGATCCTGGAAGCGAGCCACAGTTGCATGAGCATTCGCGGCGTGCGGAAACCGGGTGCGAGGACGATTACGAGTGCCATGCGTGGCCTGTTCAAAACCAACCCGATGACACGCGGCGAACTGATGTCGCTGGTGTTTGGCCGATAATCTAAAACGAAAATCCGATTCACCACAGAGGGCACGGAGAGCCACAGAGAAGAAAAAATACGTGTATTGGTTTTCTCTGTGGCTCTC
>JAYVXO010000143.1:0-15884 GCA_043785105.1 Fimbriiglobus sp. | reverse complement strand
GGCCCGCTGGTGGAACTCAGAGCCCTACTCGACGCCCCGGATTGGGATGGCCTCTGGATCGCCGCCTAACGCCGTGGCAAAATCTGGAGGTATACCCTCAAATCTCGCGCAAGCTTCTCGCGGCAACACGTTAGGACGGTGTTAGTCAAGCGGAAAATTCCCCCGCCCCGAACGAACACTCCGAACCTGAGTGTTCGCGGCATGGATGCTTTCGGAGGTGCGACATGGTTCGCCAATTTGCGTTGAATGCTCGGTCCCGATTCGATCGAACCACCCTACAAATCGAAGCCCTCGAAAATCGAGACGTTCCTTCGACGGGTGTTGAAGATGTTCTGTCGCTGCCACACCTGGCAGGGATGAGCGACACGTACCCCATCGACCCGGTTCACGTTGCCTTGCCACCGGCCGAGACGATCAGTTCCCAAGGGACGATCGGCAAGCCGTTGCTGAAACAACAGCGGGATCGCTTCGCTGTCGGCAGCGGAGCGGGGCAATCGACCACAGTGAATGTGTACGATTCGCAGACAAATTCACTCCTGGGAATTCTGACCCCCTATGGTCGGGACTTCACCGGCGGTGCCCGAGTCGTCACCGCCGACGTGACCGGCGACGGGGTGCAAGATATTATCGTGGCACCCGGTGCGGGATCGCAGTCTTGGGTCAAAGTCTACGACGGCACGAATTTGCAGGAAGTTCGCTCGTTCCTGGCGTACACAGCGGACTTCACCGGCGGGATTTTCGTCGCCGTCGGGGATGTCGATCACGACGGGCGGAACGACATCGTGACGGGTGCCGGGGAAAACGGCGGCCCGCACGTGAAGATGTTTAGCGGCGCCGACCTCTTCCCGAACGGGGACGTGACATTAGCGGTTCTACCCTACGCCCGCCGAAGCTTCTTTGCTTATGAATCCGATTTCCGTGGCGGTGTCAGCGTTGCCGTGGCGGACGTGAACGGTGATGGCTACGCCGACATTATCACCGGGGCCGGTCCTGGCGGCGGCCCTCGGGTCACGGTCGTGAGCGGCAAAGATCAGTCGATCCTCGCCAACTACTTCGCTTACGACACGAGTATGCGGTCGGGCATCATGGTCGCGGCGGGAGACATCAACGGAAATGGGCGGGCCGAAATCGTCACTGCACCGATGAACGGCGGTAGCCCCGACATCCGAGTCTTCGAGGATAGTCAACAGGTCAAAGGGTATACACCCTTCAACACCACTGACCGCACCGGAGCCGGTGTTGCGTTACGAGACTTGGATGCCGATGGCAAACTCGAACTGATTGTCACAAGTGGCGCCGGCGCGAAACCACAAGTCATCGTGCTGAACAGCAGTGGCCAAACCGTCCGCGACTTCCCGGCGTTCACAGCGGATTACTTGGGCGGCCTGTTTGTCGGGTAACACACTTGGTCGTACCTGAAATGCGAAGCGGGCGAATGGTACACACCATCCGCCCGCTTCGCATTTGTCATCACTTCACGACTTGGATCAACCGATTAAACTCGTTCGGGTCGAACGGGTCTTGCGATGCCGGAATGCTGCTCAGCTTAATCGTGACGACAGTAGGAATTGGTAGAACGGGTTGGGCCGTTAGGATTGCGGGTTGCAGTTTCGTTGCCGTCGGCACACTCAATGGCAACGGCGTGCCTTCAGGAAGAGTTGCACAATGCAGCCACAGTTCGAGGTTTTTGTAAGCCGGGTGCGCTTTAAGATGAATCGCGGGATCCCGTTGCCCGCCATGCACAGTGACGGTTTTCAACAGGAGATCACTTTGCGAGGGATCGTCACGACGAATGAACGCCACGGTCGCGCGGAGATTTTTCTGCGAAGCTTCCGTGTTGGCGTAGCCGTCCAGAATTCGGGTCAATTTGAAACTGCTTGTGTAGTCCGGTTTCGCGTGGCAATTCGCACACAAGTTCATCAACACTGGCTCAATTTTGGTCGGGAACAATTTCGCGGCAGCACTATTGAAGTCAGTCGTTTTCACGATGGGTGGCGGTGGTACGGCCGCACCGGACTTGGCCCGACTTTGCAGGAACTTGTGAACGTCGTCCCGACAGTTGCCCGCAAACAACACTTGCTTCGCAGGGAATTTGCGCGTTTCTTTACCTTGTATTTGCACGTAATCCCCGTCGTTGTTCTGCTTGACAGCTCCCTCGATAATCTGGAAGTTGTCGAGCAATAACACCCGAGCCGTGTTCGATTTTGCCGGCGATGATTGGCCACCGAC
Source organism: Fimbriiglobus sp. (assembly GCA_043785105.1). GTDB lineage: Bacteria > Planctomycetota > Planctomycetia > Gemmatales > Gemmataceae > Fimbriiglobus. The sequence goes on along the minus strand of JAYVXO010000143.1, from coordinate 13,655 downwards.
CGTACAAGGCAGCGTCAGGACGCCGCACAACGCCACTAGCAGATAAGATGATTTCATAATGTCGATCTGATACCGCTCACGCGGATTGTCGTCAACCGGGATTCGAGTGGGTGCCATCGGATGAAAGCGGAAATCGTGTCGATCGGCACGGAAATCACCAGCGGTCGGAATCTCGATACCAACGGCCAATGGCTAAGCCTGCGACTCTCGGAGATCGGTATCCCGGTCGGGTTTCACACCACTGTTGCGGATAATTACAACGACAACGTGAACTGCTTCCGGATTGCCCTTGAGCGCGCCGATCTGGTGATTACAACCGGCGGGCTTGGGCCAACTCTGGACGATCTGACCCGCGAAGTGTTGGCGGAAGTCGCGGGGGTCGGGTTGTACGAAGATACGGCATCGTTGGAATACATTCAACAACTCTTCCAACGCCGTCGCCGGGTAATGCCGGACCGCAACGTGGTGCAAGCAAAGTTCCCGATTGGATCGGAACCGATCTTCAACCCCGGTGGCACGGCACCAGGAATATGGATGCAGTGCGGCAAGAAAATCGTCATCGCCATACCGGGCGTGCCGAGCGAAATGAAGACGATGTTTGCCGAGCAAGTCAAACCGCGATTGCTCAAAATGGGCGTCGGCGGTGCCGTGTTCATCCAGCGGAAAATCAACACGTTCGGCACCGGCGAGTCGCACGTGGAGCAACTGCTCGGTGACGTGACCAAACGCGGCGCCATCCCTGAAGTGGGGATCACGGCCAGCGATGCCGTCATCAGTTTGCGCATTCTGGCACACGGTGTAAACAACGCCGACGCGCAAGACCAAATCGCCCCGGTCGAACAGATCATCCGCGCACGCTTGGGTGATTTGGTGTTCGGCGTTGATGACGAAGAGCTTCAAGATGTCGTGGTGCGGATGCTAATCGAACGGCACAAAACGATTGCCACCGCCGAGAGTATTACCGGCGGTCTCGTGGCCAACCGGCTGGCCCAAGTTCCGGGTGCAAGCAACGCCCTGATGGGCGGGATTGTTGCCTACACCAACGCGGTGAAAATCCGTGAACTCGGTGTGCCAAGTGACCTGATCGAACAACACACCGCCGTGAGCGAACCCGTTGCCCGTGCGATGGCCGAAGGCATTCGCAAGAAATTCGGCACGACGTTCGGCGTGGCGACAACCGGCTACGCTGGTCCCAGTGCGGGCGAGGACGGCACGACGGTCGGCACCGTGTTCGCAGCGGTGGCGTCGGAAAGCGGTTGCAAAGTGCTGCCCTTCAACTGGCCCGGCACCCGCACCGACATCCAAAGCCGCACCGCGAGAATGGCCCTGAATCTGGTGCGACTAGAACTGTTGAAGTTAGGCTAATTTCGCTTTGGCTTCGTCGAGGATCACTTTCGTAGCAGTCGCACCGACGCGGGTGACGCCGATGGCACGCACTTCCAGCAGCTTCTCGTAAGTTCGCACACCACCGGCGGCTTTGACTTGGACGTAGGCCGGGGAATGTTGCCGCATCAGTTTCAGGTCTTCGATCGTCGCGCCGGTTTCGGCGTACCCGGTCGATGTCTTCACCCAATCGGCCCGCACTTCGCCACAGATTTTGCACAACTCGATCTTGTGGGCATCTTTCAAGAAGGCGTTTTCAAAAATCACTTTCACCTTCGCGCCGTTCTTGTGGGCGACTCCGACCACGGCCTCAATGTCGTGCGCAACGTAGTTCCATTCGCCCGACAACACCTTGCCGATGTTCACGACCATGTCGAGTTCCGTCGCCCCGTCGGCCATCGCCAGTTCGGATTCGTAAACCTTGACACTGGTCAAATGCCCGCCGTGCGGGAAGCCGATGGTCGTGCTAGCTTGTACGGTCGAACCGGCCAGTAACTTCGCCGCCAACTTCACCGCATACGGCTTGATGCAAACCGACGCAACGTTGTACTCCCGTGCCAGGAGCAATCCCGCGACCATTTCGGCATCAGTCAGAACCGGCTGTAACAAGGAGTGATCGAACATCTTCGCAAGTTCGGCAAGCGTCGGGGTGGACATCGGCAGACTCCTGGTGTTGGTGCAACATCGCGTTGCTAAGTTTTTATCAGTTGTTAGCTTCGTGCTTGGTTTGCTGACCCCTTTAGGGGTCACGGGATGTAGCCACGGGTGGAGCGTTTCGCGCAACCCGTGGAACCGGAGACCCCAACACTTCACCGCCCTGAAGGGGCGGAGGAATTCCATCGCCCCTTCAGGGCGAGTGACAAGGGGGTTGTCACTGTCCACGGGTTCCGCTTCGCTCCACCCGTGGCTACAGTCCGGTGCCCCTTCAGGGCACAAAACCAAGGCACCTCGATCAACTCGCTCAGTCCACCAACCGAAAAATCCGACATCAACATTCTACAAACCCCGTTACCCCACGTGGCCTTGGCGTTCTTCTTCGTACTTGTGGAGCTTGTTGTAAAGCGTCTTCAGGCTGATGCCGAGTTCGGCGGCGGTGGCTTGTTTGTTGCCGTTGTTCTTGCCGTAGATTTGCAGGATGTAATCCATCTCCACGTCGGACAATGTCTTCGTTCCGGACCCCGCAGGTTGAGACTGGTTCGAGAATGCGGGCAGTGGAAAGTTGCCGAAACTCGTGTTCATTGGCAGCACCGCAGGTTCAAAGCTACGAGTCGAGTTTGCAGGACTCAGCCGTGGCGCGCGGACATCGTAGGGCAAGTGTTGCGCGTAAATAGGTTGTCCCGCCGACACGATCCAGGCGTACTCCATCGCGTTGGCCAGTTCACGGACGTTGCCTTGCCAGTGGTGGTTCATCATCGTCGCCAGCGCATCGGGTGTGAGCAGGTCCATCACCATTGCTGGCGGACGCTTGGCGGCGCGGGCCAGTAAATGGCGGGCGAGTTCGGGGATGTCTTCGCGGCGTTCCCTCAGCGGTGGAATGTGAATGTGAAACATGTTGAGGCGGTAGAGCAGGTCTTCGCGGAACTGGCCTTCGCTAATCATTTGCCGCAAGTCGCGGTTCGTGGCACAGATCACCCGCACATCAGCAATCGTTGGCTCGTTTGCCCCGACCGGACGGATTTCACCGGCTTCTAAAAAGCGGAGCAATTTCACTTGGACGTTTTTGTCGAGTTCACCGAGTTCGTCGAGGAACAACGTCCCGCCGTTGGCGACTTCAAACATGCCCTTGCGGTCGCGGTCGGCCCCGGTGAAGGCGCCTTTCTTGTGGCCGAACAGTTCGCTCTCGGCCATGTTCTGGGCCACGGCACCGCAGTTCACCGGGACGAAGGCCATGTCGTGCCGCTTCGATTTCATGAACAGCGAGCGGGCGACGACTTCTTTCCCTGTCCCGGTTTCGCCGGTGATTAGCACGCGGGCGTCGGTCGGGGCGATCTGATCGACGAGCCGTTGGACGGGCGCCATCGCGGGGCTGTCGCCGATTATCAGGCTCGGCCCCTCGGCGGCCTGAACACGGGTCTCTAATGCAGCCGCTTTGTTTTTGAGCTTCTTCTTGTCTTGAATCCGGAACAACACCGCTTCGATCTCGGACAACTTGCACGGCTTGCGCAAGTAGTCGCACGCCCCGAGACGCATGGCTTGCACCATGCTGTCTTCGCTGGCGTAGCCGGTCATCATGATGGCTTCGGTGTCCGGGCTGACTTGCTTCAAGCGTTGCAACACGTCAATGCCCGTGATGCCGGGCATTCGGATGTCGAGAATCGCGGCGTCGAACGTTTGGGCGGCGATGGCTTGGAGCGCGGTTTCGCCGTTCGGGCAGACGGTTACGTCGTGCCCCAACCGCGGCAACTCCGTGCGCATGAACTCTTGCAGCGACCGCTCGTCATCGACGAACAACACCCGAAGGCGGTTGTGTGGTGGAGTGGTCAAGGTCGTCATCTCCTACGGGCAAGTGACATCGGGTCCGGGCCGGGGTGACTAAGCAACCGCTTGTCGGGACATCGGGAACGCGAGAACCGCTGGTTCTTCGTGATCTTTCCCGGTGCCCTTTGGCCCTAGCCCGTCGCCGCGTTGTGTGTCTTTCAACGGTAACTGGACGATAAAAACGCTGCCCTTTCCAGGGCCAGCACTACTCGCAGTGATCGACCCACCATGTTGGTCAATGATCTGGTGGCTAATCGAAAGCCCCAACCCAGTTCCGTTGCCGGTACGGTTGCGGGTGAAGAACGGCTCGAAAATGTGTTCGAGCGTCTCGGCGGTCATGCCGCAGCCCGTATCCGTGAACCGCATCTCGGCCACGTCGCCGCGGCTGACCAGTTCCACCGTCAGGTAGCCGCCGTCTTCCATGCTATCGAGCGCGTTCACGACCATGTTCAACACGACGCCCTTGACATCGGGAGCGCTGACGGGAGCGACGACGTAGTTGTCCGATTGAAACTCAATGCGCTTGTTGCGGGCGTTCGGCAGCACTTGGGCGACTTCAATCACGTCCGTAATCAGTTGCGACAAGTCCGATGGCTCGCGGCGGCCACCGCTGCGGCTGAAGTCGAGAAGTTTCTGCGTGATTTGTTTACATCGCTGCGCCTCGTCTTGCATCATCTTGAGATACTTCAAGATCACTTCAGCTTCACTGGGGGCGCGGTGGAGAATGTCCTGCAACCGGCGTTCCAATGCCTCGGCACAGAACGCAATGGACGCCAACGGGTTGTTAATTTCATGGGCCACACCGGCGGCAAGAAAGCCCACACTGACCATTCGCTCGGAGCGGACCAACTGCCGCGTTCGTTCGTTGACCTGTGAGGCGAGGTCTTTATAGATGTCACGCATTCGGCTCGTCATCGCGTTGAATTCGGTCGCCAATTCGGCGAGTTCGTCTTGCGAGTCCAACACAATCGGGTGATCGAAGTCACCCCCGTGAACCCGTAGCACACCCGCTTGTAACTGGCTAATCGGCGTGAAAACCCAAACGCGGAAGTAGTACAACAGCGTCAGAACAAGCACGACCGCCAATACCGTGGCGAAGCCTGCGATGAGCAAACTTCGCCGGTGGTTGGCCGCCGATTGCTTGTGCGACTCTTTCACGTCGGTCACCAGTATTGCGAACAAGCTGCGGGAGATTCGATCCAGGTCGCGGTACGCTTTGTCCACGTCCGGTTCTTCGATCAATCGACCCGATCCCACACCATTGCTAGCTTTTTCGACGGCCCGATCGAGGTCAAGTAACACCTTGCGAATCCGTTCGATTTCCGCGAGTTGGTCCTCGTTCGATTCCCGACTGGTCTGTTCCGCCGTTTGATCCTTCAGTGTCGTCCAATAGCCATCTAGTGTTGTGCGGAGACGCTTCACGGCTTCCACAATCCGATAGCGTTCCGCATTCACGGGCGTCGATGATCTATCCAAGGTATTGAGTGAATCATGGGCGATCGTGGCGATGTCAGTTTGCAACATCCCGACGATTTGAATGCCGTCGATCTTGCGTTCCGTGGTGCGGACGGTGTCGGAATACGACGACAGCCCGAACAGCGTGCCGCCTAACAACAGCACGACGCTACCGACCACAAGGGCCAGCCCGAGAACCAGTTTGTGCCGCAGCCGCCACGGACGGGCCACGGGAACCTCCTTGCCGATGCGTTGCGGAGGAAATCCCCCCACACTCGCGGCTTCGGACCGGGGCTAGACCTCATCCATGAGGCACCCCACCACCTCCGAAGCGGGCGGAATGTACCAGAACCCAATTTCTACGGGGAGAGCAATTTTTACCAGTTGGCGGAGTTTTTTACCGATCCAGCCATCGACGGTCGTCCGTCTGGTGAAACCGCAGTCCTTCACTCGCTATCCATTCCGCAGTAAGTTCCTATCCTGATAGCGAGTTAGAACTTCAGGAGTCGTAGCGAATGACGGTGCCGCACGTTGTTGAAATCGGGGATTATCGCGTTGGGATGGGGACGCCGCTGCTGTGGATCGCCGGTCCGTGCGTGATCGAATCCCGAGATTTTACGCTTCGGATCGCAGAAGAATTGAAAGCGATTGCCGATCAACTCAAACTGCCGTTGGTGTTTAAGGCGTCGTTCGACAAAGCCAATCGCACGTCCGGGCAATCCTTTCGGGGCATTGGTATCGACGAAGGTTTGAAGATTCTTGCCGAAGTGAAGAAGCAGACCGGACTACCAATCACCACAGACGTTCACGAAATCAGCCAAGTCGTAGCAGTCGCGGAAGTCTGCGACATCCTGCAAATCCCGGCGTTCCTCGCACGGCAGACGGATTTACTGGCCACTGCGGGCCGCACTGGGCGGGTAGTCAACGTCAAAAAGGGCCAGTTTATGGCACCGTGGGACATGAAGAACGTCGTGGCGAAGCTGCGGGAAGTCGGCAATCAACGGGTTCTTCTCACGGAACGCGGGACGACGTTTGGGTACGGAATGCTCGTGAACGACATGCGGAGTATCCCGTGGATGCAAGAAACGACCGCACCCGTGATCTTTGATGCCACGCACAGCGTACAGACACCAGGCGCGTTGGGCGATCGAACCGGCGGGGATCGTCGCATGGTTCCCACCCTGGCTCGGGCTGCTGTGGCCGCCGGGTGTAACGGTTTGTTTATCGAAACCCATCCGGACCCAGACCGGGCGCCCAGCGACGGGCCGAACATGATTCCGCTGGCCGAGTTTGCATCCCTGGTGCGCAGTTGCCTGCGGATTCATGCCGCACTCGGCGAATGATTGAAACCACCATCCGCAGGACTGAGACACCGCGATGAACCGACTTGTCCGCTCCTTTTCACTTCTGTTCGCTTTTGCCGCGCTCGTCGTCTCGCTGTTGGGTTGTGGCACCAAGCCACCTGCCTACGTAGCCGTCAGTCAGGAAAAACTCAACGAAGACCCGTGGGGACGGGTGGTCACGCAGCTTCGCAAAGAAACGGAAATCGGTTCCTGCCGTCGGATATTAGAAACCCTCCGCAGTGATCTGGCGGTCAACACCGATCCGCAATTCCAACCCGCCTCGTTAACTCCGGATGCGGAAAAAACCATCCAGCAGTTGTTGAACCTGAACGAACAGGAAGCACGCGAAATCCGCTCCGCTTCCTACTCCTCGCTCGACGCGGTTTACTTGGCCGAGTGCTTGTACCTCCGCGATGTCGCGCGGTCGTTGGACCTGACGGGGTTGCCCCCGACACGCCAAGCGGAGATTGCTTTTCAATGGGTCAAACGGCAAGTTCAACTGAACCATTGGACGACGAGCATTCGCGGCCAAGTCCAAATCATGCCGCCCGCCCCGCCTAGTTTGGTCCTGACGCGCGGGGCCGGGAGTGCGCTGGAGCGGGCGTATGTTTTCCTGGCCTTGCTGCAACAAATCGGCCTCGACGGGTGTTTGATCGGCCCGCCTGAAGCAGGCGGTAGGAGTTGGACTTACGCCACTACTCCGAAACCCGATGTCCCCCCGAGTGGTCCATTTTGGGCCGTTGGCGTGCGGATTGGTGCGGACATTTTGCTGTTCGACCCCCGACGGGGTGAACCACTGCCGGGGCCGGGTGGTACCGGCATCGCAACACTCACGCAAATCAAAGCGAACCCGGACCAACTCAAACCGTGGTTCGATGACAAAGCACGACCGTGGGATGTGACGGCAGCGGATGTCAAAGTGGCCACCGCCTTTTTGGCGGTGCCGCTCAACGCACTCGCGCCGCGCTGGCAACGGTTCGAGAAAGAAATGCGGGTGGATAAACCGCCGCTCCGATTGGTGATCGACCCTGCTAGTCTTAGGGCACGATTTGCGACCGAAGCAAAACTTGCGGACCTAGCGTTTTGGAACGTCCCCGCCGATGCTTTTAGTTACACCCGCGCCTTAGGGTCGTTCACACTTTCCAAAGACGGCGGCTTTTGCCCGCTGCCCGATATCGTGCAGAAGTTTAGCTTCGACCTGGTTCCGTGGGAGCTTTTCAAGGTTCCCGATGCCATTCTCGGCGTCCCGGAAGTTGTGGAACGATTGCGACTCGTCTCAGCCTCCACGTTCGCTACCGCATTAGTCGCACCACCTTCCCCACGCGAACGCATCCAACGGGGTCAGTTCATCGAAGTGGCACCGTACTTGGTGAAAAAGCGGCTCGATTTCGTGGCCGCCCAGGAACGAACCCGGACCGATCGCAACCGCGAGGTCTTGATCGACGAGTTCGGCATGAAAGCGCGGAGCGTGTACGAAAAACTATTGCTGGCACGAGGTAGACAGGCAGCGAATCCAGTTGCGTTGAACGAGGCCGAGCAAGCGGTGGAACGGTTCTGGAAAGAGGAGGCCACGACGTTCGGCGCGCTGGTCGATCTGGCCGTGGCCGAGGCGGGACTTGCGGAATCAACGTACTTCATTGCAGTCTGTTTGCACGAACAAGCCGAACGAGTGCAACTGCAATTGGAACGGTCGATGAGCGATCCAAAACTGAGTGCGACTGTTGCCGCAATGAAACAGAAAGCCGCCGAAGCGTGGCAGGAGTCAAAAGGTTGGTGGGTGCGATACAACCCCTACGGTGAAGGGCAAAATCGCATTTATCCGGGACGACTCGACCACACCCGACGGCTCAGTGACCGTGCTACCAATTTTGCCACGATGTTGAGTGCCCGCTAGAACTGGACAACTCCCCCGATTCAATGTGGTAAGATGCTGTCTGATGTTAAAAAGCTGCACCTGCCGACTGGCGAGGATCCGATGCGTGCCCGATTAGTGCCTGTTGACGACGCGCCGAGCATTGAACTCGTTAAGGACATGACACTGGTTGGCCGAAATGAAGAATGCGACGTGCGGATCGACCACAAAAGTGTCTCGAAACTGCATTGCGTTCTGGTGAAAACCGACGGGTTAATACTCGTCCGTGACCTGGGTAGCACCAACGGTACCCGCGTCAACGGTCAACGGGTTCGCCGGGCGGCCCTGTTGCCGAACGACCACATTGCCATTGCGGCGTACCGTTACCAAGTCCGATTCGGTGAACACATCGACGATTCCTTGCTTCCGTCCATGCCCGAAAACCTATCCCAACTCCCGGCAGCCGACGACTCCGACGACCACCCCTCACTCGATGACAAACCGCCGAAAGGCCCCCCCCTCAAACGCAACGCCCTGCCGGATGTCTACACCGATAAAGCGCCCAAGTAGCAACCCTACGGGTTAAGCAGTTGCTGGTTGATACTGGTTTTGTTAGCTCGAAGTGTGCTAGTTTTGAAGTTGCTCTCTCGGACTACCCCGAAGGGGTTTGATGAAATAGCCCAGGGTCGCGGCGCTTCGTCGCGCACCCTGGGTTCTCGACACCACCCAGTCCTTACCCCGCAGGGGTTACATCACGCGCCACTGGGAACGATGTAACCCCTGCGGGGTAAGATCCGGTTCCGGTCCGACCCAGGGTGCGCGACGAAGCGCCGCGACCCTGGGCTATTCGATTGAACCCCTTCAGGGTAGTCCGAAATCGCAACTTCAAAAAGCGTTAGCGAGAGATGAAGCACCCCTCGCTAACGCTGCGGGCTAACCTGCTTTTACTTCGTGCCGATCGCCCAGAGGAAGTTCCAGCCGCGAAGGTAGATGCGGCCGTCGGAGATGGCGGGGGACGCGGTGAAGGTATCGGGGAGTTTGTTCTTGCTTAACACTTCGAGTTCCGCTCCGGGTTTGACCACGGGCATGGTGCCTTCGCGGCCCACTAAATACAGTTTGCCATCGGCGTAGACCGGGTTGGCACGGTGGCGTTCGTTCGTGACGCGGTTGGTGGCAATCACTTTGCCCGTCTTCGCGTCCACCGCTGTGAGGTTGCCTTGCTCGCCCATCAAGTACACGGTCGAATCGACTAAAATCGGTCCGCTCACATCCGGGGTGCCCTTCAGCATCCGCCAAAGTTCAGCAGCATTTCCCGGCGTGATATTCCCTTTGGCTGTCTTCGGATTCACGCCCACGGTCACGCCGTTTTTGCACGACGGCACCACGATCAAATCCGGCGTGACAAGTGGGGACGATACGGCGCGCCAGTGACGGTTGTAATTGGCTTTCGGGTTCAATTCCGTCACCCGCCAAACTTCGCTGCCGTCGGTCAGTTTGTGGGCGGTGCAGTAGTCGTTGCCGTGGGCGATCAGCATGGATTCCGCACCGTTATCCCAGATGAACGGGGAGGAATAAACGTCCGGAGATTCCACACCTGCGGGGCTATCACTGGTGCGATCGACCTTCCAGATTTCCTTGCCAGACTTGGCGTCCAGAGCAATCAAGTATTGCCCACCTCGGTGGAACAGTTGCACATAGAGTCGGCCCTTGTGTAGGGTCGGTGTCCAGTGGGCACCGAATTGGATTTGGAAGGCACCGTATTTTGTGGGTGTGTCGATTTCCCAGGCGAGTTTCCCATCGAAGTCGTAGGCAACGAGTTTCCCGCTGCCTGCAAAGGCGAACACCAGTTTGCCGTCCGTGCAACACGATGCCGAGGCCAAGTTGCCTTCATCGCCCCGAAATTTCGCTTCGCCTTCACCCAGTTTGCGGGTCCATTTCTTCTGGCCATCTTTTCCAATGCAAAACAGCACCAGATCTTTCCCCGCTTGGGCGGTGAGAAAAATCTTGTCGTCCCAAATGCACGGCGTTGCTGCTCCGGGGCCGGGCATCTCGGCTTTCCACACGATGTTTTTGTCCGGCCCCCATTCGCTCGGCAGTCCTTTTTCGGTACTGTGCCCGTCGTTTTTCGGCCCCCGCCATTGCGGCCAGTTTTCGGCGAACAGAGTCGGTGCAGTCAGTGACAACCCGATGACACACAATAAAAAGCGTTGGTACACAGTTAAACCTCGGGGAACAACAAGCGGCGGATTAGACCTCCACCGTGTTCGGCATGGGAACGTTATGCTCAGCGTACCGAACCGTCCGGGAGTTCGCAACGGGTTAACCGCTGGCAGGTCGGATCGGTTCAGCCTAAGTTAACGGCACGCTAGCGATACGGACTTGTGTGAGGGTTTGCCGTGGGTCTTGTTGTGCAGAAGTTTGGCGGGTCGAGTGTGGCGACACCGGAGAAAATCCGGGCCGCTGCTCAACGGGCGATTGACGCGAAGCGGGACGGCAACCAAGTCATCGTCGTGGTCAGCGCTATCGGCAAAACGACCGACGATTTGATTGCCTTGGCCGAGCGGATTAGCTCGAACCCACCCGCCCGTGAAATGGCAATGTTGTTGGCGACCGGCGAACAGGTTTCGATTGCGTTGATGGCGATTGCGATTTCCACCCTCGGCGAGAAAGCCATCAGCTTCACCGGGCCGCAACTCGGGATCGTCACGGACAGTTCGCACCTGAAAGCCCGCATTAAGTCGATCGACACCAAAAAACTTCGGGATGCGTTGGACGCGGGGTTCATTGCGGTCGTAGCCGGTTTCCAGGGGATGGACGAAAAGTACGACATCACCACCCTGGGTCGCGGCGGGTCGGACACCACAGCCGTTGCGGTTGCGGCAGCGATGAAGCTCGCCGGCTACGACGTGCGCTGTGAAATTTACACCGACGTGAACGGCGTCTACACCACCGACCCGCGGATTGCCAAAAAGGCGATCAAAATTGACGCGATCAGTTACGACGAGATGTTGGAGATGGCCAGCATGGGCGCCGGGGTCATGCACTCGCGGTCGATCGAGTTCGCTAAGAAGTACGATGTTCCCCTGATGGTCCGTCACGCTTCGACATCCGAACTCGGAACGTGGATCGTCGCGGAAGAAAAGTGGATGTCGGAAATACCCGTCTGCGGTGCGGCGCTGGCGGTCAACGAAGCGCGGCTGGTGCTGGATGGCGTCCCCGACCGTCCGGGTGTGAGTCACGCGATTTTCTCCGCCCTCGCCGCCGCCAACATCCCCGTTGATATGATCGCCCAAAGTGTCGGCAACGGCAGCAAGGCGTCGATCGGTTTCACGGTCATCAACTCCGATTTGAAGAAGACCACGGACACGCTCACACCCATTGTCAATGAACTGGGCGCGAAGCTCACCGTGACCGAACGGGTCAGCAAAGTTTCCATCGTGGGTGCGGGAATGCGACATGTTTCCGGCGTTGCCGAGAAGATGTTCGCGGCACTGGCGATGAACGGCATCAACATGAAGATGATTACCACGGGTGACATCAAGATCAGCGTATTGATTGAGGAAGACCTCCCACCGCCGGACGACGACGAGGACCACGCCAACACCAAGAAATCCCACGTCGAAGCCAAGCGGGCGGTTCGCGGTCGGATGGCGCTGCAAGCGGTTCACGATGCGTTCGACTTACACATGCCACGGCAAGGGGCCGGGATGCCTGCGGAAGGTCGCGGCTTTCGTCCCCGCACCCCTCACGTCGTTGCTGGTGTGAAAGACCGCGAGACCGCCGTTGCGAAACTCGACGGGATGGAAGACGTGTTGGTGAGCGGCGTGCAATTGAACACGGAACAAAGCCGGATCACGATCTTCGATCTTCCGGACCGACCGGGCAACTGCTCGACGGTTTTCAGTGCCGTGGCGACCGGCGGGATTCTCGTCGATATGATCGTGCAGAACCTGACCGCACCCGGTAAAGCGGAACTCTCGTTCACCGTGCTGAAAGCCGATTTAACCCGCGCATTGAAACGAACCCAAGACGTGGTACGGTCCATTGATGCGAACTGCCGGGTCGTCGGGGACGCGGACACGGCCGTGCTGTTTGTGCTAGGCGTCGGGATGCGTTCGCACACCGGGGTGGCCCGCACCATGTTCGGCGCGCTGGCTCAACGCGGCATCAACATCAGCATGATTAACACGAGCGAAGTGTGCATCGGGGTGGTGATCGAACGGTCCCGAAGTGAAGAAGCATTAAGTTGCCTGAAGGAAGCGTTCAACATCGTCTAAACCCGAGAAGTCCACGAACGCAGTTCGTGGACTTCAATCGGTGTGGGTTACTCTTTCGACCGGCTCAAGTATTTGCCGTCTTCCGTCTTGATCGTAATCAGTTCACCTTCGGCGATGAACGACGGCACGCGCACCTTAAGGCCCGTTTCCAGGGTCGCGGGCTTGTCTTGGGCAGCCGCCGTCGCGCCCTTGATACCAGGCTCGGTTTCGATGACTTTGAGCGTCACCGTTTGAGGCAATTCCATGTCGAGCGCTTTGCCGTCGTGGAACGTGATCTTGCAGGTGTCGTTTTCCCGCAGGTACTGGATCTTGTCACCGACCATGTCGCCGTTCAGGGTGACTTGCTCGAAGGTCTCCGCGTCCATGAACACGTAGTCGGTGCCGTCCTTGTAGCTGTAGGCGTACTCGCGGGTGTCGAGGTACACGACATCCACCTTGTCGTCCGGGTGAACCCGTTCATCCACGATCGAACCTGTTTTCAGGTTCTTCAGCTTCAAGTATAAAATCGCCCGCCAGTTGCCGGGGGTGTTGAGGTCACGTTCGAGGCAGTACAGCAGTTGCCCGTTCATGCTCAGGACCATACCGCGTCGAACATCGATCATCTTCGTCGATGCCATAGATTGCCCCCAGGTAGTTCACCAACTCCAGTTACCCATCAAGCTATCAATCGCCCCACGCCATGAGAAGACCAGGGCGAGAGGCAACGCAGAGAAGTCCGTCGAAAAAAATGAACTTGTATCTTGTCGCCGCAGTTAGGCCGATATAAGCTTAGGAGTTACGCAGTTGGGTGATTTTGTTAGCTTTTGTACACCATTTCGGCACTAATAATTCAGGCCGATGTCGGAATGCGAAAGAACTGGGCTGAAA
>JAYVXO010000142.1:0-16047 GCA_043785105.1 Fimbriiglobus sp. | reverse complement strand
GGACGAGCGCTGTGTGTCATTGCGGCCCCTCGATGGGGGCCGCGCCAGCCCGAAGGACCGGCTTCCAATTGAACGCCGATAGGGGGCATTCCAGCCCTCGCTCGGTCGCAAGGCGCAAAACTGATGGATACCAACTTGAGGGAAAAATGCCCGCCGTCTTGGCATAGCGGATCGAGTGAACGCTCACTCCGATCGAACTTGCCAAGGCACCTTGTCCTACTTCGCGGACGATCTGATGGACGAACGGGCGATTCATGGGGTTAGGATTGCTAAATTTCTTAGCTATCGTCAAGACAATTAAAACCTGTTGCGCTAAGATACTTAGCAGATCAGGTTCCCGTCATGAGCGATCTTGACCGTCCTTACGCCGATATCGCGGCACGTCTGAAGTGGCACCGAGACTTAGAGGGGCTTACCCAGGACGACTACGCCGCCAAGATCGGGATGAAGCGTCCCCGCTATTCCTTGTGGGAAGCGGGCACGCACAGGCTTTCGCTTGATGGGGCGCTGGCCTTGCGACGCAGGTTCGGATTGTCGCTGGATTTCATGTACGAAGGCATCGACGATGCGTTGCCCATGACTTTGCGCAACGCCTGGCGCGACAAGCCCTGAGTAAGAGCTTCCAAAAAATCTACTGTGAAACCTGATTCGTCTGCGCCCGCCCGCAGGATGTCTATTCGGTCACGCATGTTCCTGTTCCGTTCTACTTTAGCGAGCATGTCGAAAGGCAGGACTGCGGTCAATGATAATGGGGAGTGCCAAGAAATTTAGCGTTACAGTCTTGCAATGCTAAGAAAGTTAGCGCAGCATCGCCCAAAGCACTAGTGCGAAGGACGAGCTGCATGGATCACAGGACCACCGCCACCCCACGCCCCGCCCAGGCCGTCGCGGCCCTCCTTGCCTTGCCGCGCGGGGAACAAATCCCGGCGGCCTTGCGCCTTTGCCTCGAATGCGGCGGCACCTTGATCCGGCCGGGGCAGGGCACCCATCTTTTCGAAATCACGCTTTTGGGCATCCATGCGCGGGGCGAGGATTTGCCTGCCGCCGCGCGGAATTGGTTGACGGTCGGTCGTAACCAGCACCCAGCCGACCCGGAGGCGGGCACAGACTTGCCCGGCGAAACCCTTTCGGAATACGCCCGCGCGCTTGCCATCCTTGCCCGCCCCGAGGGCTGGCGCGACGACCAATTGCGCGCGGCTTGCAATTCGATCTTGCTTCTTTCCAGCGACTGGGCGCTTTCGGATCGCGCCCGGCAGATGCTGCGCCAGCTTGACCGCGAGGCGGCTTTGCGGGGGCAGGCATGACCGCCAAACCCACCCAGGGCGAAACTCGCGCGAGGCTGCAATGGGCGGCCCTCCACGCCCGCGCCGCGCAAAAGCGCCGCGCCGTCGCCGCGCTACGGATTGCCCATTGCGCCTTGGCCGTCGCGGCGGGCGCGGCATTGGGGATCATCTTGGCAAAGGGCCCGGCCAATTGCGCCGCGACGATTTTGCAGGCCGAGGAACAGGCAGGGCAGAAATGGTGAAGCCCCGCCGCCTTTCGCGCAAGCATCCGGCCTTCACCCGCCACGCCGATCACCAGCGCCTTTGGGCCTTGGTGGAGGGGGCGGTCATCGACGCCATTCGCAGCCATCCGGATTATTTTACCGACCGCGGCGCACGGCTTGCTCCGGGCGGCATCACCAAGCGCGTCGTCGGCCAATTGGTAGGCCACGCCCAACAGACCCTTGTGGGTGGTCGCTTCGGCGCCTGTCGGCCACACGGCGGCACTAGAACCGCCAGCGGCTGCCCTCCCGTGTCCTGCGAAGAGGGCCAAGCGGGGCGCGCGATTCCTCCAGCGCGCCCCGCCGAGGCCGATCTGCCCACGCCATTGGTCCCATTCTTTTGCCTCTTGGACACGGAGGGTTCGGCATGAATCAAGCCTTGCGACCCGCAGGAATCCGATCAACCGATATCGAAAAATCGGTCCGCGCCGTCCTCAAAGGCGGCGCGCAAGTCCACCGCGTCACGGTCAATATCTCCGAGGGCAAGATCGTAATCGATACGACAGCCGACCCCGACGGCCCGCGCAGCTTTGACGCCCTGGATTTCAAGAAATGAAGCGCGCCGATCTACCGCACGTCCGAAAGAAGCATGGCAGGACCAAGGACTATTGGTATTTCGAGCGCATGGGCGAACGGATCGCCTTGCCGCCGCCGGACGCCCCGGATTTCCTTGAGCAATATCAGATCGCCAAGCGCGGCCACAAACCCGCTTTGCCGCAGGGCCGGACGTTCAAGCGATTGATCGCGGAATACCGCGCCGGGCCACGCTGGACGCGCCTCGCCCCCCGCACCCGCAAGGATTACGAAAAGGTGCTGGAATGGGCCGAGGCCACTTTCGGCGAACTTTCCCCGCATCGCATGGAGCGGCGGCACGTCATCCGCGCCCAGTCCGAAAACGCAGAGCGCATGCGCTTTGCCAATTACATCGTGCAGGTCATGTCGGTGCTTTTCGAGCAGGCGATCGACCTAGGCTGGATCACCCATAACCCCGCAAAGGGAATCCGCTTGCTGAAGTCCGAAGGCGAGGATCTGCACAAGCCGTGGCCGGTCGATCTGGTTGAGGCCTACACTCTTGCCGCGGCGTTCGGATCACCCGCCCGCACGACGCTTGAACTTGCCATCGGCACCGGCCAGCGCATTGGAGACTTGTTGAAGATGCGCTGGGATTGGATCGAAAGCGACGGAATCGCTTTGCGGCAAGGCAAGACCAAGACCGCGCTTTGGATTCCTTTTACGCCACGCTTGAAGGACTATTTGGACCGACTGCCGCGCAAGGCTTTGACCATCATCGCCGGGGCCGACAGCCGCCCGATGCAATATTTTGCGGCGGCAAAGGCGGTGATGGCGATCCGCAAGAAAGTCGGGGCCGAGGCCTATACGATCCACGGCTGGCGCTATACCGCCGCCGCCGAACTTGCCGCCGCCGGGGCATCGGACGAGGAAGTGCAGGCGATCACCGGCCACAAGAGCCGCGCGATGGTGATGAAGTATTCCGGCGCGGCGCGGCAGCGCGCGCGGGCGACCTCCGGGCAGGCGAAGCGGGAGCCGAAGGTGTGATCGCGCCGTTCCGCTTCCTTTCCGTCTGCTCAGGCATAGAGGTGGCTTCTGTCGCATGGGAGCCGATCGGCTGGCGCGCGACAGCCTTTGCGGAGACAGACCCGTTCCCTTGCGCCGTTCTTGCCCACAGGCAGCGCGCCATCCGGCTCATCCATGCCCAACGCCATGCACTGGATCGGTGAGCGGATTGCCATTGTCGAGGGGCTTGAATGAACGCCCGACCCTCCTGGCGGCGGCCGGCAAACCGCGAGGGCGCGGTCGGCGCGCTCGATAGAGCTACAGCCAGCAGGTACGGCGCGCAGCGTTGAAAAGGATCACGATCATGGTTTCCATCACGAAGCACGTATCGACCCTAACGAGGACGCTTGAACGCCTCTTTCCGATCTGGTTCAGACGCATCGACCTGCAAACCTCAATCTCCGAGCTCACGGAGACCTTGTTTAGGCCCTTTGTCTGAGCATCCAGCGCCCCCCGCTCCTGCCGTCACCCGGTTGCCTTCCACGGTGACGGCATTGAACCCCCAACCCAGCCGGATCACCACCACTCTTTTGCCGCCGTCCCGCAGGATCAGATTGCTTCCTTCGCCCATCGGGAAGATCGGGATGACGGGGTCGGGGAGGCTTAGGAAGTCAGCCAAATCCTGCTCATCAGCGGGTTGAAAGAGCCAATCCGCAGGCCCGCCGAAGCGGAGCCAGGTGACGTCGGCGAGGCTGGGGTCGGGCGCAATCGCGCCGCGAGTGATGGGAAACGCAGTCTTGGGCGAGAGATAGCGGGAGGAGTTGCGACGCGCAAGATGCAAGAAGCGTTAACCTTTGAAGCGTCAGCCGCCAGAACGCAATTTCAAAAATAAGTCTAGAATATCTTTGCCTAACGCCTGCATATGCGGAGATTGGGCGGCAAGGTACGCCGCAAAGGCCCTAAAGGTCCACTTGACACCTGTTGGGCCAAGTTCCTCGGCTGCCTTTGTTAGTGCCAAATCTGCGAGGCCAGCGCAATATTGCAATATAGCCTTTCCGGTTCTCCATAGAATACTCCCAATGCGCTGGAGGGTTGAGGGATCAGGTTCCGGCTTGGCGAGTTCTTCTACCGCTTTATCCAATGCCTGCAAAGCAATCGAGACTTCCGCGCTGAGCTCAGCGACCTGATCGACAACTTCGGGTGGCTGGTTGTGAATGCGACGCAGGAGGTCTTCGGTCGGGCTTTGGATTTGGGCTTCGGCAACAAGTAACTTAGTCCTAAGATCATCAACTCGTTTCAACAAGCTAACGATCTCGTCAATCTTGGAAATTTCCTTGGCAATCGCATCAGGGCCCATTTCCCAGATTCTCGTTGGAACCATGGCAACACGGCGTTGAAGCTCCCAATCAAGATGGTGGCCAGACATAACGCCGTTCCACCACCGGGCCCACAAATCCCTGATCGCTTGAGGAGCGAGGTCCCATTCACTTTGCATATCAACTACGGCACCGGCGAACCACTCCGGCGGGGTTCCAGTCCAGAGTTGATAGTGCGGCTCCGAGTCTTCAAGCATAGCGATCAACTGCGCATCATTTGATATCTGTTGCCAAGCCATAGCTGAGGTAAAGGCAGGCACCCCGCCAACAATTGCTTCGACCGAATTAACGGCAGCGTCAGCGCCATCAACTGCTACCCGGGCCGCTGCCCCGCCACGCACAACAGCACGTACGGAGCGGGCCTCAGCACTGTAAGTGTTGCCAAGGCCGTCTAGCCAATATCGCGCAAACCCGGAGGCATCCTTCAGCTCCCGGGTTGGACTGCGTATGACTGCTTCGGCGGTAAGCATACAGCGAAGCATACAGAGGGCTGTGGGACCTATTTCGTGTATGTGCGCTGTCTCGGCGGCACCAGCTTGATGTTTCCAAAGAAGTGGAAGTGATCTTGCTGCGGCTCGATGGGCGACCCATAGACCATCTCGCTGCCGAACAGCTTCAGGACGCTCGTTCACCCAATCTTCGAACTCCGCACCAGTTTCCATTCAACAGATCCCAAAAGAACGTTTTCCCAAGATACAATCGTTTCTCCCGACAGTCCCCAAGTGGCATGCCGCATGACAACAAGCTCGTCTGATTTCATCTGCTGATCAAGTGTTTTAGTGCCCCGTGCGGCGTCGACCTCCACTAGATCGGCATAGAACGAACGGCCCGGGCGGCGAAGGTGCATCATCTTGGTCAGAAAAAACGTATTGACACTGAGTCGATGGGGATTTTGGGTAACCCGGAGCTTCCGTTGAGCCTAACCGGTCGTGTGCGTGCGGCTTGAGGAACGGAACGGGACCAGAACGGAAAAGGGGAAACCGCAGGGGAAACCGCCCGCGCGCCGCCAATCCGGAAATCCCGTAACCCCTTGAAAGTATTGGTGCCCAGAGACGGAATTGAACCGCCGACACGCGGATTTTCAATCCTACGGAATTTCCTTTATTTTCAATCGCTCCCGGTGAAAATCATGGCGGGACGTATGGGGAACAATGAGCGAAAGTAGAAAACCGGAAAATGGCCGACCGACTCGATCCTGAAGCCTGACCTCGCAACATGGCGAAGCCCAAGGGGGCCGACAGCGGCCTCGGATACTCCCGTTCACGGGACGTTCATGACCCGTTCCCCGGCGATGAGGCTTCGGAGAACCAGGACCGTCCTTGTCGATCAGCCGGGAAACCGTATACGGTAATGCATGACGAAGTGAGGGATTGTGCCCAGTGGATCATTGAACGGTGAGCGACGACAACAAAAACCCCGAACAGGTCGCCCGCGACGAAATCGACGCGCGACTTCGCGCTTCGGGTTGGGCCGTCCAAGGCAACAAGGCAATCGATCACGGCTCTGCGGCGGGGGTCGCCGTGCGCGAGTACAAGACAAGCATCGGCCCTGCCGACTACGTCCTGTTTGCCGACAAACGCCCTCTCGGCGTCGTTGAAGCCAAGCCCGAAAGCTGGGGTGCCAGGATCACAACCGTCGAGGAACAATCCTCCGGTTACGCGGCGGCGCAACTCAAATGGGTCAAGACCGCCGAGCCCCTGCCGTTCATCTATGAATCGACCGGCACGATCACCCGCTTTACTGACGGCCGTGATCCCAAGCCGCGGTCGCGGGAAGTCTTCAGCTTCCATCGGCCCGAGACATTGCGGGACTGGCTGGCCGCGCCGAAATCCTTCCGGTCCGGCCTTCAAGACCTTCCGGCGCTGAATACAGCCGCGCTGCGGCACTGTCAGATCACCGCCATCACCAAGCTGGAGGAGTCCCTCAAGGACGGGCGGCCGCGCGCGCTTGTGCAGATGGCGACGGGGTCGGGCAAGACCTTCACCGCAATCAGCGAAGTCTACCGGCTGCTGAAGTTCGCGGGTGCCCGGCGCGTCCTGTTCCTCGTCGACACCCGCAACCTTGGCGAGCAGGCCGAGCAGGAATTCCTGTCCTTCGTCCCGAACGATGAAAGCCGCAAATTCACCGAGCTCTACACCGTGCAGCGGCTGACTTCGTCCTATATCTCGCCCCACGCACAGGTTTGCATCTCGACAATCCAGCGGCTCTATTCGATCCTCAAGGGCGAAGAGCTTGCCGTAGGTGCCGAGGACGACAACCCGGCTGAGCGGCGACAGCTGCGCAAAGACCCGCTGCCCGTGGTCTACAACGCCAGCCTGCCGCCCGAATTTTTTGACGTGGTCATCATCGATGAATGCCACCGGTCGATCTACAACCTCTGGCGCCAGGTGATCGAATACTTCGACAGCTTCCTGATCGGCCTGACCGCCACGCCCGACAACCGGACCTACGCCTTCTTCCAGAAGAACGTGGTCAGCGAGTACACCCACGAAAGGGCGGTCGCCGACGGCGTGAACGTCGGGAACGAGATCTACCTGATCGAGACCGAGGTCACCTCGGCGGGCGCGAAGATCAAGGCCGAACAGCTCGTCGAACGCCGCGAACGCCAGACGCGTCGAAAGCGTTGGGAAACGCAGGATGCGGAAGAGGCCTATGCGGCCACCCAGCTTGACCGCTCGGTCGTGAATCCCGACCAGATCCGCACCGTGATCCGCGCCTTCCGCGACAAGCTGCCCGAGATCTTCCCGGGCCGGACCGAAGTGCCGAAGACGCTGATCTTCGCCAAGACCGACCTGCACGCGGAAGATGTCGTGGCGGTCGTGCGGGAAGCGTTCGGTAAAGGCAACGACTTCTGCGTGAAGATCACGTCGAAGGCCGACGACCCCGACGCCAGCCTGAAGAAGTTTCAGAACGAACACTTCCCCCGCGTCGCCGTGACCGTGGACATGATTGCGACCGGGACGGACGTGAAGCCGTTGGAATGCGTCGTCTTCTTGCGGAACGTGAAGTCGCTTTCGTACTTCGAGCAGATGAAAGGCCGGGGCTGTCGGGTGGCGACGGCGGACGAGATGGCGAAGGTGAACATCCACGGGCGGGCGAAGACGCACTTCGTGATCGTCGATTGCGTCGGGGTGTGCGAGCACCCGAAGACCGACTCGAAGCCGCTCGACCGCAAGCCGTCCGTGGCGTTCGACAAGGTGTTGCAGTTCGTGGCGGCGGGCGGGTGTGATGCGGACACGGTTTCGACGCTCGGCGCGCGGTTGGCCCGGCTAGAACGCGAAGTCACGCCGGAGCAAGCGGACCGGATCGTTGCCACCGCTGGGGCGCCGTTGAAGACGCTGATAACCGATCTTCTCGACAGCGTGAACGAAGTCCGCGTGGCGGCGCGGGCGGCGGAGAAGTTTCAACTTGCGGCGGACGTGGAACCGACCGAGGAACAACTCGACGCGACCGAACTGGAACTGATGCAAGCGGCGACGAAGCCGTTTCGCAAGGCGGCGCTGCGGAAGGTGATTCAGTCCGTGTGGGAAGAAGTGAACAGCCAGTGGCAAGTGCTCGACGAGGAAACAGTCGATCGCGTCATCCGGGCGGAGTTCGACCCGAAGGCGAAAGAGAACGCGGCTGCGTTGGTGGCCGACTTCCGGCAGTTCTGCGACGAGAACAAGGACCAAATCGAAGCGCTGCAACTGCTGTACTCGAAGCCGTACCGGTTCGGGTTGCGGTACGGGCACTTGAAGGAGTTGGCGGCGGCGCTCAAGACTTCCCCGAAGCGGTTCGACCCGGAACGCATCTGGCACGCCTTTGAAGTGGTGGACCCGGACACGGTGAAGGTGACCGGCCCGCAGAAGTTGGTGGACCTGATCGCCCTGGTGCGGCACGCCATCGACCCGACCTCGCCGCTAGTTCCGGTTGAGTTAATGGTGAACGAACGGTATGCGGCGTGGGTGGCGGAGCGGGAAGCGAGCGGGCGGCCCTTCACGGCGGACGAGCGCAAGTGGCTGGACGCCATCCGCGACCACATCGCCACCAGCGTGCGCATCGACCGCGACGACCTGTCCGACGTGCCGTTCAACCAGATGGGCGGCCTGGGCATGGCCGCGAAACTGTTCGGGGATATGTTGGATATACTGCTGGAGGAGTTGAACACGAGGCTAGCGGCGTGAGGACGACGATGGATGCGATAGCCGCCGTCTACGAGAACGGACTCTTCCGACCCATCGGGCCGGTGGACCTAGACGAAGGAACGTGGGTTCGGGTGGTCGTCGCGGATGCTACCGAGCCGAACGACGACGACGCGGAACCGACGCCCGCACAGATCGAAGCCCGGAGAAAAGTTTACGAGATCCTCTCTCGCCGCTACGACAGCGGGCACAACGACACGGCTGAGCGACACAACGAGCACCAACCGTGAGGGCCGTCTTCCTCGACACGGTCGGGCTGCTCGCCCTTTGGGATGTCGCGGACCAATGGCACGCCCATGCGGAACCCGTGTACCAGCGGTTACAGCAAACCAACGCGCGGCTCGTAACCACGACGCTCGTGCTGTATGAATGCGGCAACGCCGCATCCCGGCGACCGTATCGAACTGATCTGCTGTTGCTCCGCAACAGTTTGGGTTCGGCAGGGGATTTGTTCGAGCCGAAGCCGGTGGACATCGATTCCGCATGGCAAGCTTACGAACGGGGCGTGGCCGGCGACGCCGGCATTGTCGATCTGGTCTCGTTCGCCGTGATGCGCCGGCTCGGCATCACGCAAGCCTTCACCCGCGACAAACATTTCACCGCCGCCGGTTTCGAGGCCCTCTTCTAATGCCCCAAACCTACGTGTTGTTCGGCGACAAGTTGGACGCAATCCTGGACGAACTCAACGAGAGGTTAGCCGCATGAGCACGGACGCTCTGCCGCCGGGATGGGTGATGGCAACTCTTGGCGCGGTAGTGGATTTGAAAGTGTCGCAAGTAGGGCCAACCTTCGGCGACACTTTCACCTATGTGGACATTGGTAGCATTGAGAATCTGACGAAACGCATCACTGATCCTAAGCGGATTCCAAAAGTGGAAGCGCCAAGCCGTGCAAGGCAAGTGCTTGCAACTGGCGATGTCCTTGTGTCAATGACGCGGCCCAATCTCAATGCAGTCGCGTTAATTCCGCCAGAACTGAATCTGGCGATTGGTTCGACGGGATTCGATGTTCTACGAAGTAAAGCTGCGGAGCCGTCTTGGATATTCCTGACAGTTCAGAGCCACAACTTTGTTCAAGCGATGTGCCGAGTAGTCCAAGGCGCTCTATACCCGGCCATTCGACCACAAGACATCCGCACATACTCGATGCCTTTACCTCCGCTCCCTGAGCAGCGGCGGATTGTGGCGAAGATTGAAGAGTTGTTTGCGGAGTTGGATGCGGCGGTGGTGGAGTTGGAGCGGGTGCGGGTGAACTTGAAGCGATACCGGGCCTCGGTGCTGAAAGCGGCTGTCACCGGCGAACTGACCGCCGATTGGCGCGCGAAGCAACGGAGCCTCGAACCGGCCTCGACGCTACTCGAACGCATCCTCACCAACCGCCGCACGAAGTGGGAAGCCGACCAACTGGCCAAGTTCCAAGCCACCGGCAAAACCCCGCCCAAAGACTGGCAAGCCAAGTACCCCGAACCCTCGAAGGCCGACACGACAACGCTACCCAAGCTGCCGGACGGCTGGTGCTGGGCGAGTGTGGAACAACTTGGCATGGTTCAGCTTGGCCGACAACGATCCCCCGGTAACGTAAGCAAGCATTTCCCGACAAAGTACATTCGCGCGGCGAACATCACAGAATTCGGACTTGACCTGTCCGATGTTCTCGAAATGGAGTTCACACCGAAAGAGCGAATTACTTTCACGCTCCGAGCCGGTGACATCATTCTCTCTGAGGCATCGGGTAGCCCGGAACATGTTGGGAAGCCTGCCATCTGGCGTGATGAATTGGCTGGCTGCTGCTTCCAAAACACAGTCCTTCGACTTCGCCCCGACTATGTCGCAAGTGAGTATCTGCTGACAGTTTTTCTGCACTTTTACCGCAACAAAGTGTTCGCCCAAATATCCGCTGGAGTTGGAATTAATCATCTCTCCGCTTCAAAATTCTCGGCAATGAGTGTTGCTCTTCCCCCACTCGCCGAACAAGAAGCGATCGTGTTGGAAGTCGAAGCGCGGCTGTCGGACGTGACGGCGGCGGAAGCGGTGGTGTCGGCGAACCTCACCCGCGCCGCCCGATTGCGGCAGAGTATCTTGAAGGAAGCGTTCGCGGGCCGACTCGTCCCGCAAGACCCCGCCGACGAACCCGCCCCCGCGCTGCTCGAACGCATCCAAACAACGGCAGCATCAACCCCTCTGGTTAAATCCCGTCGTGGAGTGCAAAATGAGATAGCCCGAAAAGGTGGTGCCAAATGACGACCGTTCAGCATGAAATTCGATTGACGAGCAGCGAGAGCTTTCACGGCGAATTGCCCCCGCGTTCGTTGGGACTGTTGCTCGCTGAAATCCAACCGCTATTACGTGCCTCCGTCGCAATGGCGTTTCGCAACCGGAGCAACGTGCGCGGCAAGTCGCCGGGGTGGTTGGAACGCTGCGCGGATGTCCGCTTTCTTGGGTTCGACGGCAACGGCACCACGAACCTGCGGTTTCTGGCCCCTCAGTTGAATTCCGTTGCCGGCGAGTTGTATCAACAACCGTCGTTATTCGGCGGCCCTCCGCCCGGAGAACTCACGGCCTTCGACTTGCTCGCCGAAACGGTTCACGACGTGGAACGCGGCGACAAAGACAGCGAGAAGTTCGACACTCCCCTTCTTCAAAGACTGTCACGCTTCAGCCGCGTGTTCGACGGCCCGTTCACCGGGTTAGAACTGTTCGGCAAAAACTCCGGCCCGTGCCATTTGACGCCCGAAGTGCTTCAAACCGCCCGCACCCTCTCGGCGTGTATCCCGCAACCGCGCCGGGTTCGGGTGGTCGGTGTACTCGACACCGTGAGCGAAAGCCGACAAGCGTTCGTCTTGCGGATGGCACAGGGGGAGATGATCCGGGGCGTGCTACTCGATTGCTCCATCAACGAATTCGCCAAGCTGTTCGGGCAGTCCATACTCGTACTCGGCAAGGCTCATTACCGCCCCTCGGGGGCGCTACTGCGGATCGACACGGACGAGTTCCGGTTGGCCACCGATGCCGACAACTTCTTCGCCAAAACGCCAGAACCGTTCGTGAACGCGAAACGGAAATTCAACGAGCTGGACAAGAAGCGAATGGCCGAGGGGTTAAAGTCGATCTTCGGAAAGTGGCCGGGTGACGAGACCGATGAAGAGTGCGAGGCCGCGCTCCGGGAGTTAAGTTGATGGCACTTCGCGGCGGCTACTTATTGGATACGAATATTGTGCTTTCGCTGGTTCGTGCCAACCCGCTCGGCACCTACATTGATTGGAAATACCAACTCACGGCGGCACAAAATGCCTTCATGATCTCTGTCGTAACGGTAGGCGAAATGTATGCGTTGACGGAAAAGTTCAAGCTTCAAGGCAAACCGTGGGGACCGGCGAAAATCCAGAAGCTCGAAGAGCTACTCCGTCAATTGGTCTGGGTCGAAATCAACGATGACGAGATCTTGAAAAACTACGCCGCGATCGACGCCGATACTGACGTGACGGGACAAAAGATGGGAAAGAATGACGTTTGGATCGCGGCCACGGCGCGGGCGACAAACACGACTTTACTCACAACAGACAAAGACTTTGATCGAATCTTCCCGAAATGGATCGACCGGGAATGGATCGACCCGGCTAGCAAACGGACCCCATGAACAACGAGTCACAACGGATCGTCGCCAAGGCCTGGAACTTCGCCCACGTCTTGCGGGACGCCGGGTTGAGCTACATGGCGTACACCGAACAAATCACGTTCTTGCTGTTCCTCAAGATGGCGGACGAACTCACGCACCCGCCGCACAACAAGCCGTCGATCGTACCGAAGCCTTACGATTGGGCCACGCTTATCTTGAAGGAAGGCGAAGACCTCGAAAGCCACTACCGCCGGACGCTCGAAGAGCTTGGCAAGAAAAGCGGGATGCTGGGTCAGGTGTTCCAGAAGGCCCGCGCCGACATCCACAGTCCCGCCATATTGCGCCGGCTCTTGGATTCGCTCATCGCGTCCGAAACGTGGACGGCGATGGCCGCCGACGTGAAGGGCGACATCTACGAAGGGCTGCTCTCCAAGAGCGCGGAAGAATCGCCGAAAGGGGCAGGACAATACTTCACCCCGCGAACGCTGATCCAAGCTGTCGTCGATTGCGTTCAACCGACGCCCGAAGACACCGTGTGCGACCCCGCGTGCGGCACCGGCGGGTTCTTGCTCGCCGCCCGGCAATACATTCTAGATCATCACAAGAAACTCGATCCGCACCAGAAAAAACACTTCAGCACCCGGTTCGTCAGCGGGTGGGAAATTGTGCCGAACACAGCGCGACTGTGCGTGATGAACTTGTACTTGCACGGGGTGAATACCGACCCGTCGCCCGTCCGCTCCGGCGAAGATAGCTTGTCGAAAGAAGTGGGCGGGAACACGTTCTCGGTGGTGCTGACGAATCCGCCGTTCGGCAAGAAATCGAGCATCGCGTCCAGCAACGCCAAGATCGACGACGACGGCGAAATCGAGAAGGACGACTCGACGTACTCCCGCCAAGACTTCATCGCGGACACGAAAAACAAGCAACTCAACTTCCTGCAACACGTGATGCAGTTGCTCAAAATGAACGGTAGGTGTGCGATCGTGGTGCCGGACAACGTGTTGTTTGAAGGCGGCGCCGGGGAGAAGATTCGGCGGTCGCTCCTGAAGGGCTACGACGTTCACACGCTGTTGCGGCTACCGACCGGGCTGTTCTACGCGCAAGGGGTGAAGGCCAACGTCCTGTTCTTCGACCGCAAGCCGGTATGCGAAGAGCCGTGGACCACGAAACTGTGGGTGTACGACCTGCGAACCAACATGCACTTCACGCTGAAGACGAACTCCCTTCAACGCCCCGACCTCGACGAATTCGTGACCTGTTACAACTCGCCGAACCGCCACGAACGCAAACCCACATGGAGCGAAGACGCACCCGAAGGCCGCTGGCGTGCCTACGACTACGCGGCACTCAACAAGCGGGACAAGCTGAACCTGGACCTGTTCTGGCTGAAAGACAAGTCACTCGAAGAATCCGACGACCTACCGCCACCTGACTTGCTCGCCGCCGAGATCGCCACCGATCTCGAATCCATCGTCGAACGCTTCCAATCCATCGCGGCTAAACTCAGTATGTAATAGCTCGGATGCGTTGTTTAACACCGCTTGCCATCAATTCGCGTATAGAACCTTCGGCAACGCGGGGAACATCCCCCTTTTTGGTAGTGGTCTTGCAGTGTGTTGATCGCTGCTTCCAAACTGTGTACAGAGACATTTTGGCAATATCAACATACTGCTAGGCCACTACCCAAAATCCTAATCACATGGAACCGAGCAAAGATTTTCGCGCGTCGGCCATTCTTCAGGTATGAAAGCCAATCGGCCAAAGCTGACGGTCAAGCAGATGCGGTTCTGTGAAGAGTACGTCAGCCTCGGCAACGCCGTTCAGGCGTACTTCCAAGCGTATGGCGTCGTAGGCACCACGGGGGGAAAACGTTCATACAAATCGGCGGCGCGACTCAGCGCAAGGCTGATGGCCAAACCGCACGTCCAAGCCGAGGTGCAAGCGATTCAGGTGGCCGGTCGGGAACACGCCCTCGTCACCCTCGACGACCTCAACCGTGCGGACGCCCAAGCCGCGTTCCTCGACATCGCCAAATTCACGAAACAGGCGGGCGGCCAAACCGTCTTCCTGCTCCCCAACGAGTTACCGCCCGAAGTCCGTCGGTGTGTGAAGAAGATCAAGTTTCGTCGCCGGGTTTTGAAGTGCAAGGCAGGCGATGATGTCATCGAGCAAATCGAAGACATCGAGTACGACCTCATCGACCCGCTGAAGGCGCGTGAGAATTTGGCGAAGCGGTTGGGTTACGATCGCCCACGCACACCCCTCGAAGAGTTTATCGCGGCCCTCTCACCAGACCTAAGAGCCAAGGTTTGGGCGGAGCTTGCGCCACTCGTGAAAGACCGAAAACAAGCATGATGCAGCATGAACTAACACATCATCGGGCCGAAGGAACAAAGTGCGAAGGGCCGCAATTGTGTCGGGTACACTTGACGGATGAAGCGGGGCAGTGCGATTTTTTGTAGTACAGATTTCAGGGCGGAACGATGGCCATTGAGATGCGAAACGGGAAGCCGTATTCCTACACGTCCCGGCGGATCGGTGCGCGGGTCGTGCGAGAGTACCAAGGGTGCGGGTTGGTCGCCAACCTGTCGGTCCGGTTGGATGAAGCCACTCGAACCCAGCGGAAAATCGACCGCCATCAAGAACAGGCACAGCTTGCCAACAGTCAACGGATTAATGCGAAGCTGCGGAAGTGGATGGCACGGATCAACGCCACCGTTGCGGAAGCAATGATGGCTAACGGGTGGCATCTACACAACCGTGAATGGCGACTCAAACGGGGAAACACGATGGGAACTTTGGCTAAGACCGAGACGGCTTGTTCAACGTGGGTTCCGTCGGAACTCGGAGCGATGGTCGCGGAGGGGCTGAGTCCCGAAGTGGAAAAAAAGTCCAAGCAAGGGGACCGTTCGATCATGCCAGAAATCGACCGATTCCTCGATAACGCGGCTGCGGTGGCACTCTACGGGGACGTAGGAAGATTCGTCCTTCACCAGTGGGTTCTGCTGCAAGCAGGTGAAAACGTCCTCTGGGGTGAAGCCATCTTGCGATTCGCGTCGGACATGCGAACCCGGCTGGCGGGGGCGAACCCGACCGCGCTCGACTACCTACTCGCCGAACGGGTCGTGATCGGCTGGATTTTTGTGAACTTCTCGGAAATGCAATACACTTCTCAGATCGAAAAGGTGACGTCAGCACAGGCGAAGTATCACTTTCAACGCATCGAGTTGGCGAACCGGAACCTCATGTCCGCCTGCCGAACCCTGGCGAAAGTGAAGAAGGCCAAGCTTCCCGATGTGCTGGCGGTCGTGATCGCCACTGCACCAGTTTCTGACAAAACCTGCGTTAAAAAAAAGCGCTTACAGTGTTAGGATTCGGAAGCACTGCTTCCTCGGATGAGGCATTCGTATTCTAATGGACAGGCCAGTGGGAGTCATGACCCGCTGAAAGCTTGGGGTTCGGGACGGTTGCTGTCCACCGCTGCTCGGACCCCAAGTCCGCCGAACTGTAGGACGGCACCATGTCTACCTATCGAGCGTCTCAGGCCGTTTCCGGCCTCAAGTTGGTGTTGGATCGTGTCGAAGGACTAGAAAAGAGGTTCGCGGAGTACCCATTGCACGCCGTGGGCATCTTCCCCGAAGGCATCCACAATGAGGACTGCTTTCACCTGAACGATCCGCCACCCGTCGCACGTTTCCTCGTCGTCCCGGTCGAGCAGATCGCGCGGGTACAAGGAACGGTCTACGAAAATCGAGACACGACCCACGAAGGCCCGTACTTCGTCTATCTTCCCACGGGAGCGACCGGCGGCAAC
>JAYVXO010000141.1:0-41057 GCA_043785105.1 Fimbriiglobus sp. | reverse complement strand
TCTCCACTCTCCACTCTCCACTCTCCACTCTCCACTCTCCACTCTCCACTCTCCACTCTCCACTCTCCACTCTCCACTCTCCACTCTCCACTCATCACTATCCACTACTCGCTGACCACTACTCGTACTCGCTTTTCGCGGACTTCGGTGGCGAACATTTCCAGCACGTCGGCGATGGGTTTGGGGCCGAGGTTGCGTTGGTTTTGGTCGGGGATGGATTCGTCGCGGACGGCGATGGTTCCGTTCACGGCGTCCTTTTCACCGACGACGAGCAAATACGGCACCTTGTCCATCGAGCCTTGGGCGACTTTCGCGCCGATCTTCTCGGCCCGGTAGTCGCCGGTCACGCGGTACCCGGCGGCCTTGAACTGCTCTTCGATCTGCTTGCCGTAGTCGGCGGACTTTTCGCTGACCGTGATGATCCGGGCTTGCTCCGGGGCCAGCCACAGCGGGAACGCCCCGGCGAAGTGCTCGATCAAGATGCCGCAGAAGCGTTCCATGCTGCCGAACGGGGCGCGGTGGATCATGACCGGCCGCTTCATCGTGTTGTCGGACGCGGCGTATTCCAGTTGGAAGCGTTCCGGCAAGTTGTAGTCGAGTTGCACGGTGCCGAGTTGCCACTCGCGGCCGATGCAATCCTTCACGATGAAGTCGATCTTCGGCCCGTAGAACGCCGCCTCGCCGATGCCGATGGCGTAGTTCAAGCCGCTCGCTTTCACGATGTCGAGCAGCGTCTTCTCGGCCTTGTCCCACAGGTCGTCCGGGCCGACGTACTTCTTACTGCCCGGTTCCCGCAAACTCACCCGGACGCGGAAGTCGGTGAGGTTCAGCGTGTTCAGGATGAACAGCACCAGTTCCAATTCGGACTTCAACTCCGATTCGACTTGCTCCGGGGTCACGAACAAGTGGGCGTCGTCTTGGGTGAAGCCGCGCACCCTGGTCATGCCGCCGAGTTCGCCGGACTGCTCGAAGCGGTACACGGTGCCGAACTCCGCGTACTTGATCGGCAGGTCGCGGTAGCTCTTCGGCCCGGCCTTGAAAATCTGGATGTGGTGCGGGCAGTTCATCGGCTTGAGCAAGTAGCCCTCTTGCCCGCTCATCCAGTTTTTGAGTTCGGTCAACTTGGCCGCTTCGTCGTGGCTCTCCTTGTACGCCAAGAACAGTGCGAGGGCGTCGAGCTTCATTTGCCCGAAGGTGTAGCGGGGTAAGTCTTGCTCCGGTGTTGCTGGCTCGTTGCCCTGGGACACCGACTCCAGCACGGCCAGGAACGATTGTTCCTGGGCTTTCGTTAGGAGACCCTTTTCCATCAACGTGAACCACGTGTCCACGGTCTGGACGAGCGGGTTCATGTACATCGGCGGGAATTGGGCGTCGGCGTAGTACGGGAAGTGGCCGCTGGTACGGTACATGTTCAAGTTGCCGATGTGCGGGGTGTACACCGGCGAGTAGCCGCGTTTGACCAGTTCTTCGCGGATGAAGCTTTCGAGCAAGTACCGCAGGGTTGCCCCACGGGGCATCCACAGAATCATCCCTTGTCCTGCGACCTGCGAAATGGTGAACAGCTTCAGTTGCTTGCCGAGCAATCGGTGGTCGCGCTTCTTCGCTTCTTCGACTTGTTTGACGTAGGCGTCGAGCGACTTCTGATCGAAGAACGCGGTGCCGTAAAGCCGCTGTAACACCTGCCGCGACGCATCGCCCTTCCAGTACGCCCCGGCGATGCTCATGAGCTTGAACGCCCCGACCTTGCCCGCGTTCGGGATGTGCGGCCCGCGACACAGGTCGATGAACTCGCCCTGCCGGTAGAAGCTCACGCTGTCCCCGAGGTTCTGCAACGTCTCGTCGATGTGCTCGACTTTGAGCGGTTGTTTCAGGTCCGCAATCAACTGCCGCCCGTCGGCGATGTTGCGTTCAAACCGCTCGAACGGCTCCGCGAGTTTGATGATCTTGCGCATCTCCTCTTCGATCTTGGGGAAGTCTTCTTCCTTGATCGGCGTCGGCGAATCAATGTCGTAATAGAAGCCGGTGTCGGTGGTCGGCCCGAACGCGAGTTGCACGCCGGGGTACAACCGCATAACCGCACGCGCCATAATGTGGGCACACGAATGCCGCAACACGTCCAACGCTTCCGGCGCCTTGTCCGTCAGGATTTCAAAGCGGAGTTCTGGCTGCCCCGTCGGGAACTCGCGGTCGAGGTCCACAATCTCCCCGTTGACCTTGGCCGCAACTGCAGCCATTGCCAGCCGCTTCCCAATCGCCTCTGCCACGTCCCGAGGTCGAGTTCCGGCAGCGACTTCCCGCACCGACCCGTCCGGCAACTTCAACGCAATCTGCGACATAGCAAACTCCTGTTCCCGGCGGGAGAGCCACACGAACGATCGTCCGTGTGGCTCTCCCCAGACACCCACCCACCCGCAACGGTTCAGGATAGTGATCCGAAAAGCGGAACCCACACGGGTGCTTTTCAACGATGGGAAAACCGCGTCCGAGCCACAGGGTTTGTTGGAAGAAACGTCTTCTACCCCACCCTTTGCTGGAAATTTTCCAGCTAGGGGTGCGATGCCCGAAACGGGGTAACGGGGTGAAGCGTTTCACGTAACCTGTTGCCCCAATTGATTTTACAACCGTAATTACGGGGCGACCTGGGGTGTCGCTGCGCTCAACCTCTGGGCGAATCGCTGGCATCCCTTCAGGATGCGTTGATCCGGGCGGGTGCCGATACCTGGGGTGTCGCTGCGCTCAACCCCAGGCTAATCGCTCACATCCCTACCGGGATGCCCCAGGTTGGTTTGACACTGATGGGACGGTTCGGCTTGGTTTTTATCCCGAAGGGATTACAGCCATTAGCCTGGGGTTGAGCGCAGCGACACCCCAGGTACCCACCACACACATTTTCAACGACCCCGGTCGGGGTCGCAGCGATCCTCATATTCCATCAGCAACCCTAACTACCGATCAGCCGAGGGTGCCCACACACAAAGAGGGTTTTATTCGTTTCATTCGTCCGATTCGTGGTGACTTCCTACGGACGCTTTTCGAGTGGGACGTAATGCACGTCGCCTTTGCCGGTGTAAATCTGCTCGGGGCGGAAAATCCGGTTGCCGATGAGTTGTTCCTGCCAGTGGGCGAGCCACCCGGCCACGCGGCCCACGGCAAAAATGGGCGTGAAGACATCGACCGGAATGCCGAGGGTTTGGTACACGACTCCTGAGTAGAAATCGACGTTCGGGTAAACACCTTTCGGACCGTAAACTCCCGCAGCGACCCGTTCGAGTTCGAGCGCCGTTTCGTAAGTCTTGGGCCGGTTGGTCTCCGCAAAAACGTGTTCGGCAAGTTCTTGGACCACGTTGGCACGCGGGTCTTTCACCTTGTAAACGCGGTGGCCCAGACCCATCACCTTGAACTTCGGGTCGGCGGCTAATTTGGCATCCAACCACGGCTTGACGTTCTCCGGGCTGCCGATTGTTTCAAACTGCGCAAGGGCTTCCTCGTTCGCACCACCGTGCAGCGGTCCGGAAAGAGTCCCAATCGCGGATGAAATGACGGAGTAAGGATTCGCCAACGTCGAACCTGTGACACGGGCACTGAACGTCGAGGCGTTCATTGTGTGTTCGGCGTGAACGATCAGGCACGCATCGAGAACCTTCCGCACCGCCGGTGTCGGTTCTTTCTCGAACAGCATGTAAAAGAAGTTGGCGGCGTGATCCAAGTCGGGCCGGGGGTCGATGATTTCATCACCCCGGCGGACCCGCGCGAACGCGGCAACCAACGTCGGCAACGCGGCAATGATTCGTAGGCTCGCATCCCAGTTGGCCGCAGTGTTGGCCACGTTACGGGATGGGTAATACATCCCCATTGCTGCAACGCCCGCTTGCAGTGCGTCCATCGGGTGCCCTGTGGCAGGCATACATTTGATGAGTTCTTTCAGGCGGTAGTGCAAGCTGCGACGTTTGCGAAGGTCGTGGTCGAATTCGGCGAGTTGGCGTTGGGTGGGGAGTTCGCCTTTGAGAAGTAGCCAACTGGTTTCTTCGTAACAGCTATCTTTCGCCAGCACTTCAACGGGAATTCCCCGATAGTCGAGCCGTGCTCGTTTGCCGTCGATGAAGCTGATCGCAGACTTGGCAGCGGGTACGTCTTCCAAACCGGGGCGGTATTCAAGTTCGCTGCTCATGGCGGTTCTCAGAGTTCGCGGCGCGTCGGGTGGGATTCGGTGACTGGGTAGCAATCGCTATCGCAGCCCCTGATAAAAGGAATGATAGGAGGCACACCCGCTAGCAGACAGCGGGGAACCCGTTTGTTGTCAATCTCGCATCAATTCAACGGGAGTTATGGGGCTGCTAGTTAGCCCGATGCGCCAGCGAGGGGTCTAACAAAACCCTCGGTAGCGCGTCGAGATAACAGAGCTTAGCGCGCCGATTGGCTGATTTGCAGCAACACTTTGCCGGCCTTACCCGGTGTTGCGGCGAGTTTGACGGCTTCCTGCACCCGTTCGAGTGGAAACGACGCGCCGATATCGGATTTCAGTACGCCTGCTTGCAAGAGTTGTCGGACTTCACGTAGAATTCGCAGCTTTTTCAGCAAGCGATGCTGCTTCATCCAATCCCCAAGCCAGAACCCCTGCACCGATTTGCTACCCGTGATGAGCAACCGGGGATCGAGGGCGATCGGTTCACCAGATAGCAGGCCGTACAACACCGCTTTGCCACCGGGTGCGAGCGCTTGCAGTATCTTCGCTCCCGTTAAGCCACCGACTGCATCCATCGCATACAACACGCCGTTTTGACCAGTAATCGCGGGGAGTTGTTCAAGAAATGGGTCGCTATCGAGGAAGACATGATCGGCACCGAGTTGCAACAGTTCCTCAAACTGTTCCCGCCGTCGCACGATGTTGATGGTCCGGAATCCAAAGTGTTTGCTCAGTCGAATCACCATCTTGCCCAGCGCGCTCCCTGCTGCGGATTGCAGTAGCCAACCGCCTGGGGGAACTGCGAGTACGTAACGGGTAATCGCAAGTGCCGTTGCGGGATTCACGAAGAACATCGCCGCCTGTTCGTCGGTTAGGCTGGCCGGCACGGGGATGACTAGTTTTGCGGAAGCGATTGTCTGTTCGGACCAATTCCCGTTGCGATCGTTCAAGACCACCACCCGACGGCCGTTCATGAACCACCCGAGTAGACCGCCGCCGGATTGTTCGACGATGCCGACGCCTTCAAACCCAGGCGTCGCAGGCAATTTCGCAGGTACGGTGTACCGGCCTTCGATGTAAAGCAGATCGGACGGGTTGATCGGGCTGGCCAGCATCCGCACCCGAACCTCACCCCGCTTCGGTGTTGGTGTCGGCACGTCTCGTAACGAAAGCACGCTGGCCGGATTTCCCGGTTGATCGAAGACAACAGCTTTCACGAAACTCCTCCAGACTGGTCACAAACGGTTTGTGCCAGCGTATCGGAGGATCAATGATGGGGAAGGGCAGCGACTTACGCCATGACTTGATTGCGGCCGTTGCGCTTGGCGGCGTAAAGAAGCTCGTCGGCTTGATGCAGAATGTCTACCGGGCTGAAGGTTCGTTCGCCCTGTGTGGTCGCCACGCCGATGCTGATCGTGGCTTGAACCGATTTAGAATCGAAAATAAACGGCGTTCCTTCGACAGTTTGCCGTAACCGCTCCGCGACTTCGATGGCTTGTTCCTGCTGAGTTTCCACTAACACCATCGTGAATTCTTCGCCACCATACCGGGCAAAGAGGTCTTCGCGGCGCACGCTGTGTCGAATGCGTTCGCTCAGTTCACGCAGAACAAAATCCCCGCACAAGTGGCCGTTTTCATCGTTGATCGACTTGAAGTGGTCGAGGTCGATCATCAGTACGGAGAGTGGCCGAAGGTGGCGGCTGGAGCGGGCGAGTTCCCGTTCGAGAAAGTCGAGTAGGTAGCGTTGGTTGTGAATCTGCGTGAGACCGTCCATGATCGTCAGCCGGTAGATTTCTTCGTGATACTCCGATTCGATGTTGCCGCCACCGAGGTAACGGTAAATGCAGTTGCCGACCCGGAGATAGTCACCGTCTCGAAGCAGATAATTTCCGCCGGTCACGACATCATTCACGAAGGTGCCGTTCGTGCTCCCGAGATCGTTGACGATGTACCCGGTCGGAGTGGGGTCGATTTTGGCGTGTTTGCGGGACACGGAGTTTTCATTCACGCGGATGTCGCAGTCTTCGCCCCGACCCAGCAACCAAGTGTTTTTGCCAAGTGCATACCTTCGCCCCATTGCCGGACCGGACGGATAGATGTGAACCAGACAAGCATCGAGATGCCCGCCTGTCAGCATCTGCATCGGGGTGGTCACCCAAGTTTCGGCGAATTTTTCAGTCATGGGCAGCTAGTTGAGAAGGACGTTCGGAGACACTCAAACTTAGCTGCAAATCGAGTGACGTGTTTGAAAATTGAGCGAAAATCCGCCGCTCGGTTCACACTCGACGGTGAGAAATCGCGCCGAGACCAGCATAAATTACGGTCTTGGTGCAACGTTCGCCGTCAGGATGCCTTGAATTCGCGCTTTGGGTTTGTGCGGATCGACGAGGAACGGTTGCGGATTGGCGGCTTCGGTCTTGTTGCCGGCGGCATCCCAGGCCGAAAACCGCAGGTAAACTTTGTGGGTACGCAACGTCGCCGGTAACACCCAGGTGTAAGACCCCGTGTTCGGCACCCGTTGTGAAACCGAAGTTGTGGCGATCGGCCCGGCGACCAATGCGGTTCCGGTATCCGAAGCAGCGACTGAACTCCACGGCCCGTTCGGTTGTTCACTCCATTCGATCAAGACTTGTTCTTTGCCGGGGTTGCGATCGGTAATTCGCCACCGCAACACCATTGCGTTCCGTTGATTCGGGTCCGGTTCCGGCGCCCCCACTTCGACGAGTGGCGGGGTGAGATCGACGTGAACACGCAACTCCGGTGGCGTACCCGGAACCGGGGCACCGTCACTTAGCCCGGCCCCACTGGTTGGCACGAGCTTGAACCCGTAATCGCCTTCAATTTGGATGTTTTTCTGGTTGAAGCTCACATCAAGGGCCACACGAAGTGGCGTTTCGCGGCTGTCGTGTTGGCTCCACCGAACCCACGTGCGGCCTTCGTCTCGGGTGACGTAGAGATCAATTTTGCTGATCCCTGACGGCCCGTTTTCGAGTTGATACTGCAAGTCAAACCGCGTGAAGTTTATCAACTGGGTATTGGCCGTAGCAGCCGTTGGCTGGGAGCTAATTCCCGAACCCGTCGCCACAGGTTGGAAGCCTTGATCCGTAGCCATCGGGAGTGGTGCGGGTGGTGCTGTCGTGAGTGGAGTTGGCATCGGCGCAGGGGCAACAGGTTGTTGCACGCCACCGACCGGAGTTGCTGCCCATGCCGGCTGGGTGTTGGGTGGTAACGCAGGAGCCGGTGGTATTGGTGCGGGTTCGACGGGAACCGTCACCGGGTTGGTTGGTAGAAGTAGTCCGCTCGTCGCAACAGGTGGTGTCGTAGGCAGCACAGGTGCTGGTGCGGTGGGTGGTTCCAGTGCGGGCGTCGGTCGAGTATGCGGGTTGGTTGGCGTGTAGGACGCCGTGATCCCCACCGGAACTTCACGGGCAACATCGCCCACGTTGCCGGCCAAGTCTTGGGCCATGACACGAACCGCAATTGGCCCGTTCAGCGACGGCTTGAACCGGGCGCTCCGCTTGCTAATCGCGGTGGCAGGAACAGGAATCCATTCGTTGGCGGGGTTGGTACTGGCTTTATACAGCACCTGCGTCGCGGCATCGTTCGGGTACTTTTCGTCGATCGTCCAATCGACGATGACCTCTTCACCCACCCGTTGTGTGTTCGTGATCTTGACAACGGGCGCGGTGGCATCGACCAGTAATTTCAGTGCCGGGGCCGCGAGTGCGACATCCTTCGGATCGCGGGTGCCGTTTCGGAAGACGATCACCATGTTCAGGAAATAGAGTCCATCGTCTTTGCCGTTGAAGACGAGGTGATCTTTGTCCGGCGTGACAGCGTCCATCACTTCCCAGGTCTGCCCTTGGTCGCGGGACACGACCAGTTCAATCCGGGCGATG
This sequence comes from Fimbriiglobus sp., assembly GCA_043785105.1. Lineage (GTDB taxonomy): Bacteria > Planctomycetota > Planctomycetia > Gemmatales > Gemmataceae > Fimbriiglobus. The sequence continues at coordinate 32,975 of JAYVXO010000141.1, read as the reverse complement.
TTCTTGCGTTCCTCAGGCTTGTAATCAATGTCGAGCTTTTGCATCCGCGACTTGGTCGGCTGAATGTCGGGTGCCAAACCGGATGCTGCAATTGGCGCGGGAGCTTGTTGGCCACGGCTGACGATGACGCCCACGAAAGCCATCGCGGCGAGTACCACCAAAGCCAAAGAAATCAGCTTCATGTTGGTCACTCCGCAATTCCTTGAGCGCCGACGTGCCACGGGATTCGTGGTTGTCGTAACGGTCTTATCGGTTGTGCGGTCCGCCGAATTCAGTCGGATTGGCAAAGTCAGGATTTTTATTCAAGTTGGTCAATCAGAGTGAATCAGTTCACACGGAATACTATCAATAAGTTGATGATCGCAAGCAATTTCAACACCTTGAGACCGCGCCATGAACCCCGACAAAATTAAGGCTTTGCTACTCGCTGTCCAAGCGGGGCAACTGGCGATCGACGATGCGGTTCAGCAACTTCACGTTTCGGACGGCGACCTTGGCTTTGCCACTATGGATTTAAACCGCGAACAACGCTGCGGGTTTCCCGAAGTCGTTCTCGCCGAAGGAAAGACAACGGAATGGGCGACGAGTGCCATCCGCCGACTGCACGAAGCGGGGCAATGTGCTTACGCTACGCGGGTGAGTGCTGAACACGCTGATGCGTTGAGCAAAAGTTTTCCGGCGGCGGATCAAGATCGGTTAGCCCGCACGTTTTGGTTGCCGAGCCAGGATTGGCAACCGGCGAATTTGGGGCAAGTTTGGGTCGTCACGGCAGGCACGAGCGATTTACCCGTTGCCCAGGAAGCCTTGGTCACGGCCCGTGTTATGGGGGCGAAAGCGGACATGGTCGTTGACGTCGGCGTTGCGGGGATTCACCGGCTGTTTCGACATCGAGATAAGCTCGCAGCAGCGGACGTGATTATTGCCGTGGCGGGTATGGACGGGGCGTTGCCGAGCGTGATCGGCGGGCTGGTCGATTGCCCGGTCATCGCCGTGCCAACCAGTGTCGGCTACGGCGCGTCGTTCGGCGGCGTTGCGGCCCTGCTCACGATGTTAAACAGTTGCTCGTCCGGTGTCGCCGTCGTCAACATTGATGCGGGCTTCAAAGCCGGCTACGTCGCCGCTCGAATCGTCCATCGAATCTATCCGAGTGCCAGAAAAAGTCACCACGAATCTGACGAATCGAACGAATGAATTTGGAGAAGAATGCTCTTCTCGGCAATCCTATTTTCTGATTCGTCCGATTCGTGTTATTCGTGGTGGAAATTACTTCGTGGGGTTCGGCATCAACGGCGCTGAAATCAGTGGCGGCGTCGGCGGAAGCACTGAGCCAGGCGATGACACCGTGACCGTCGAAGCAATGCCGTCGGTCGGTGGCGTCGGGACCGGATCCCGCGAACCGATCGGTGGCAAGAAGCCAGTGTTGGTGCCGTCGCCCGCCATCACGGGACTAGTTGGCGAGTGAATCGGTTGGGTCGTACTGGACGGGCCGAAACTTCCAGTTGCCGAAGTTGGCATCATCACCGCAGGATTGTTCTGAATTGGTGCGACACCCAACGGCGTTTGCTGACCACGTTGGGGTTGGCCACTAGCTGCTGCCGGGTTACCCGCCGTATCCGGTGCCGGTGCGCGAGTGTTCCATTGCGGCGCCTTAGTGTTGGTCGTCGGCGTCGTAACGGCTTTGGTTGCCGGATCGAGGTTACTCGGGGCCGGTAAGCGTGGGGTCGGGAAGAGGTCTTTATTCTTGGTGGATAACTTATCGGTGTTGGAACACCCCAAAGTGGCCGCAGCAAGAATAATTCCGAGTCCAAACCAGCGAATCCGTGCTGGTCGTTGTCGCCATCCTAGCGCCATCGGTAAACCCCTTCCCGCAGGGCAGAATCCTTTCTGCCGGACACCAGTCTCGCCGGTCATCCATGACAAGCAATCGTGGCGCGTTCCCAATCGCGGAAGGTGCTTATAAGCCGATCGCCCCACCCGTGCAAGCCCGATTGGAACAGGCACAGATGGCGAGGCTTTAAGCTGGATCGCTCAGGTCAACAGTTTGCTTACTTCGCCAGCGCGGGTGCAACTGGCGCCGGTGCTGGCAACACGCCGGGTGGTGCTGGCAACGGCGTTGAAGCACCGCCACCGCCTGGAGCACGACGCAACAGACCTTCCGGGTCTTGCATCGAATCCAGTTCCCGTTGCAGTGGGAACGGTGGGTCCGGTGGGAAATACTGCGGATAGTGCCGCAAGTAGTTCGGTGACGGTAACGTCAAGCCGCCGAATCCGGCGGGGTAGGTTTGGCACCCCGTCAAGAGACTGGCTGCCATGCCCATCCCGAGAATGGCCAGAGGCTTTACTAAAATACGTCGTGCGAGTTCCATCTGAGCACTCCTGGCCGGCCACCCGGTCCGTTGAACGCGGTGTCGTGTGAGGTTGCCCAATATATCGACTGTACTGAGCGGAAGGTTTAGCCCGATTTTGATAGCCAACGAAAGAACTCAAAACTTCGGTCGGGACGGGTTGACCCACATTGCCTGACCACCTAGGATTTCGTCTCTTCGCAAATTCCGAGTCAACCGGCATCGAGGATAAGGCGGGAATGGAACGATTACAAACCCGCAATGATCCCTTGCACCATGCCACTTGCGAGCCGATGGAACGGCATTGGTCAGTGCAATCTCGCCCACTTCCGGTGCAACCGATTTTCACGCCACGGGCAACGGCGGTCGGAACGCCGGCACGGGTGTTCAACTTCACGGCGCGGATTCAAACGGTGTGCGAAGATGTGATTCGACGTTGCCCGGAGTTGTCGCACATCCAATCGAGTTCCGTTCTCTACACGTTCACCCCCGCCCGCAACCGCAGCGTTTACGGCTTGCAAGCCCGCGTAACGCCGATGCGCTTTCGTGACGGCGCACTCACACGCCGTTATCGTGGCACCGTCTACCAAGTGCAACGGTACTACGATAACGGCGTCGAGATTCTGTACTTGGTCACGTTCTGCTTGCCGCGATTCTTGGACCAATCTTTTGAAGAGAAGCTCATCACGATATTCCACGAGTTGTACCACATCAGCCCGCAATTCAACGGCGACTTACGCCGCCACGGTGGCCGCTATGATGTGCATTCCAAATCCAAGAAAGCCTACGACGTGGAAATGGGCAAGCTGGTCCGGCACTACTTGCTAAACCACCCCAACCCCGCCATGCTGGATTTTTTGAAGTACAACTCCGTGGAACTTCGCCGAGTATTCACGACCTTACGTGGCGTGATGGTGCCGCGACCGAAAATGTTCCCGATCGGGTTCGTGTTACGGTAACCACTCAGTTCCAGGCGAACCGGCGACGTCAGTCGCCTGGGTAAGAACCAACCACCTGATTGTGACAGCCTACCCAGCAGCTTACGCAGCCGGTTCGCCTGGAGTGCATACCTACCCAACCACACCAGTTGATTGTGAATCCGGTGGGAACGCGGTAATGTATTGAGTGAAGCCCGTTTGGTTCTACGTCGCGTTTAAGCCCGGAGATTCGAGATGAGCCGGCTTGCCCTGTTGGTGGTGCTGGGAGTCGTCCTACTTTTCACCCGCTCTTCGTCTGCGGACAAACCCGAACAGGCTAAGAAGCAACCGACCAATCTGTTCGCCGAGGCCCGTCAACGGCTGCTGCGCGGCAACTACGACGAAGCTATTGCCGCCTACGAAGCCGGTGCCAAGAAAGACGAAGCCTTGCGGCCACTTGCTGCAATTGGCATTAGTCGGGCAAATCGGGCGACTGGTGGCACTGACAAGGCGTTGACAATTCTCAGTGAAGCATTGAAGGCCAAGGTAGGTGATGCAAACCTTCACTCTGAGCGAGCAAACCTTTTCTACGAACTAGGCCGATGGGACGAAGCGACGATTGATATTGACGCAGCGTTGGCTAAAAACTCCGATCATTTGCTAGCACGGTGGACCCAGGCCCGCATCCTTCAGGATCGCGGGGAATTGGATGCCGCAGATAAAGCGATTCGTGGCATCGTCCGGTATTACACCGCCCGCAGTAACGGGGACAACGACATCACCGACCCGGATGAACTGCTTGTCATCGCGGAAGCGGGTGCCGAGAACGCACGCTGGCACAACCTGTCGAAACAGTTCAACTTTATTCTGAATGAAGTGATTCATGATGCCTTGAAAGCAGACCCCGATTTGTGGCAAGCCGAAGTGCAAGCCGGGTCGATGTTGCTGGAAAAATACAACCGCCCCGATGCCGTCGAAGCCTTCGATAAAGCCCTAAAAATCAACCCGAAAGCCGTCGAAGCCTTGGTCGGGAAGGGCCAAGCCGCGATGCTAAAATTCGACCTCAAGGAAGTCGATCAGTACGCCGACCAGGCGCTCAAAATCAATCCGAACCACGCCGCTGCGTTGCGACTGAAAGCGGATCTGGACCTAGTAGCCAGCGACTGGAAAGCGGCAGAAACGAAACTCGACGCGGCCCGAAAAACCAACCCGCGCGATGCCGCCACCCTTGGCAAACTGGCAGGTGTGTACCGGCTGCAACGGCGGACGGCAGACTTCGACAAAATCGTCAAGGAAGCCGAAAGCTACGACAAGAAACCCGGCGTGTTTTACTACGAACTCGGAGAGACGCTCGAAGAACGCCGGCGCTACACCCAGGCCGATGGCTACTACCGTAAAGCCGCCGAACTGCGACCAATGCTATCAGGGCCACGGACCGGACTGGGGATGCTGCAACTGCGACTCGGCAACGAGAAGGAAGGCCGCGTACTGCTGACGAAAGCGTTTGACGCCGACCCGTTCAATGTGCGTGTCGCCAACAGTTTGAAAGTGTTGAAGCACCTTGATGGCTACGCCACGATCACCACGCCACACTACGAATTGCGCTACGACGCCACGAAGGACAAAATCCTGGCCGAGTTCATCGCGGAATATCTGGAAGAGACCCACACCGAGTTGAAGAAGCAGTTCGGCTACGAACCGCCGGGGCGGGTGCTAATTGAAGTGTTCAATTCCCATGAGATGTTCAGCGGTCGCACGGTCGGGCTGCCGGACTTGCACACGATCGGTGCGTGTACCGGGAAAGTGGTTGTGATGGCATCGCCGAAGGCAAAAGGTGTCAAAAAACCGTTCCACTGGGGCCGGGTCATCCGGCACGAATTGACGCACATTTTCAACTTGGCACAGACCGATTTCCAGTGCCCCCATTGGCTGACCGAAGGGCTAGCGGTTCGCAACGAAAATCTGGTGCGGTCTCCAACCTGGACCGTGATCCTACGCGACCACTTCGTGGCGAACACGCTCTTCAATCTCGACACCGTGATGTACGGGTTCGTGCGGCCTAAAACGCCGGACGAGTGGACGTTAGCCTACGCCCAAAGTCAACTCTACGTGGAATATCTGACGAAGACCCACGGCGAAGCGTCGGTCGGGAAATTGCTCACCGCCTACCGCGAAGGAATGGACACAGCGGAGGCGCTGAAGTCCGCGTGCGGCGTCGAAAAGGCTGTGTTTGAGGCAGGTTATCGGGCGCATGTCGAAGCCATCGTCAAGCCCTACATCCTCAAAGCCGCTAAGCGGACGGAGGAGAAACAACGCACCTTCGACGAACTGGTCAAGTTGAATCAGGACGAACCCGACAACCTCGAAGTCGCCTCCCAACTCGCCGAACTTTATCTGCGCCGCAACAAAGCAGCGGAGGCCCGCAAACTCGTGGAAGTGGTTCTCGTCAAAGAGAAGAACCACCCCCTTGCATCAATGGTGAAAGCCAGACTGCTGATGCGTTCGGGTGACGATGATGCGGCATTGGTCGTCCTTGAGGAGTTGCAAGCCGCACGCCCCGATGACCACCGCTTGCTGCTGGCACTGGCGCGGATTTACACCGAAGCCAAAGATTTCGTCAGTGCGGCCAAGGTGCTCGAACATGGCCGCAAAGTCGCCCCGATTGACGGCGATTGGTCGGAACAACTCGTGCGGATTTACAAGGCCTCGGACAACACCGAAAAGCTAATCGAGGTGATGACCGAGCTACTGAACACCGACCCGGACGAACTCGACGGCCGCGTCCAACTGGCCAAGATTAGCCTCGAAGCCGAACGCTATCCCGATGCGGAACGGATCGCAAAAGACGCCCTGCAAATCGACGTGACCAACCGCGACGCCCGCACCGTGTTGATGGATGCCCTGAAAGCCCAGAAGAAAGTCGCCGAGATCGAAAAACTACGAAAACGCTACGGCCGCGACGATGATTGAGGCATCACGTGGTGTGCTTGAACTTTCGGTGTTTCAGTGTCGTAACATCGGTAATTGGCCAGCGTTCGATGACGATGCTAGAATCAGCTTGTCAATGTGCCAATCGGGACGAGTGATGGACGTTCATGACCCTGAACCAGTTGCAACACCGGATCCGCGAACTTTACGGCGAGAAGGACTCTCGTCGCGGGGTTGACGGCACGTTCATGTGGTTTATGGAAGAAGTGGGCGAACTTTCTAGCGCCTTGCGGTGCGGCACCCCGGACGAACAGGTGCTAGAGTTTGCCGACGTTTTGGCTTGGTTAGTGACATTGGCCAACTGCGCCGGCGTTGATCTAGAAGAAGCCGTGCAGAAAAAGTACGGCAGCGGGTGTCCGGGATGCAGGCAAACACCCTGCGTTTGTGCAATTGCCGAGAAGCCATAACTGGAACCACGAATCACACGAATCAGACGAATGAAAATCAAGACGATGTTTGTTTTTTGCTGAGAATAGTGTGCTTACTGCTACAAAATATGATCTGTTCTGATTTTATTCGTTCGATTCGTGTGATTCGTGGTGGATATTTCGGGCTTCGTTATTATCCGAATGGGGTCGTCATGCATCGGTTGATAAATTTTTGGACGGTTGCGGCCCTGCTGACACTTGGAACCATCTCCACGGCTTCTGCCCAGACTGGTTACGCGATTAAGATCGAAGACGCGCGAATCGGCCTGCCACCTGGACGGTTCGGTGCGGAGAAAGATGCGGCCACGCAAAAGCCCGTCAACGTGATCAAACGCAACATGTGGGCGCCGATTTACCTGAACTTGGAAATCAAGAAGGAAGTCGAAACTGGCGCGAAGATTCGCATCGACTCTGCCGATGCCGACGAACTCCGTACCTCGATGACGGTGCCGCTGACGAAAAGCTTCAGCGGAATGCTGCCCGGTACCAAGTTGCAACCGTATGAACTCAGCTTTACCCCTTATGTGCGGTGCGGGGATCGAAGCGGGGATGTGACGATCACGATTCTTTCGGACGACGGCCGTGACAAGCAACTCGCCGAACCGTTCCGCATTCGGTTTCAGCAATTCCGCGATGTCTCGAACTACGTCATTGTCTCGCTGGGTTCTCGGTTGCCAGGGTTCGATTTGCCGAGTGATAACACTCAAAAGGGGAATGCCCGATCCGCCTTGCGGGGTGGTCGGGTGGAAGCCTCGGCGATCACGAACGTGATGGAGATGCCGGACCAGTGGTTCGGTTATCAGGCCGCCGACCTCGTGGTGTTGACAACGGGTTCAACACCGTTGCCGTTTTTGAATGAACTCTTTGGTGACAACGTTCAGGAGCCACAACGGGTTCGCCGCGATGCCCTGTTGGAGTGGGTCCGACGGGGTGGCAAGCTCATTGTGAGCGTCGGGTCGAACTCCCCGTCGCTCGCGCAGATGAAGGCGTTCCAAGCGATCCTACCGGCCCCGATTCGGATTGACCCGCCGACAAAAGCGATCCTTGAATTACCGATTTACGGCCAGTTCCCCGGCACAACGATTAACGAACCGTTGCGTGCGAAGAACGATGCGAACACGACGTTCCCGGTTGCGAATGTCGGTATTAACCCGACGCGAACGCCACGGGTTTTGATGCCACCGCCGGACTTAACTCGCGGCGATGGTGCCGATTCGCAACCTGTCGTGCTGCAAATGCCGTTTGGCACGGGTCGCATTTCGCTGGTGACGTTCGATCTGGATCAATCGCCGTTCTTGGATTACAACAGCCGCCCGATTTTTTGGGATTGGCTGATCCGGGAATGTGGCTCTGCCAAAGGGGCCATCGCCCCAACGGCCGCCAGCACGAACACGTGGTCCAGCACCGGCGACAACGAAGACGAATGGGCCTCCACCCTCCGCACCCACGTGGACACCTTCGACGGCGTGCCGGTGGTGTCGTTCGGCTGGGTCGCCTTGTTCATTATCCTCTACACGCTCCTCATCGGGCCGGTCGAGTACCTGTTCCTGAAGTACGTTTTGAAGCGGCTGGAATTAACCTGGATCACGTTCCCGCTCATCGTCATCAGCGTGAGTGCGGCGGCGTACTTTACGGCATACGCCATCAAAGGAAACGACCTCAAGATCAACAAAGTGGACGTGATTGATGTCGATGTTGCGGGGGGACGGGTCTACGGCAAGACGTGGTTCACGATCTTCAGCCCGCGTATCGACAGCTACACCATTGGCATCGAACCGCGTGCCGGCTGGACCGTCACCCAGGCCAACACGCCCGACCCGATACCACTGTTGGGCTGGATGGCCGGTGGGTCCGGCGGCGGCGGGAGCATCGTGAGTCGCGGTTACAGTTACCACACCGACCCGAACGGCAAGACAATTTCGGACGGGCTAGACCGCGTGCCGATTCAAGTGTGGTCCACGAAAGCCTTCACGGCAAACTGGTCGGGTTACATCGACAAAGGCACACCGTTGGTCAGTTCCGATTTGGCACACCCGCCGGGGAAGGGCGATGCCATCACCGGGTCGTTCGTGAGTAATATCCCGATCGAGACGTTGGATTCAACGGTGCTGATTTATCGGGGTCGTGTGTACAAACTCGGCGCGATCAAGCCGGGTCAACGGGTGATCGTTCACTCCGAATTGGAAGAAGACACGAACTGGTTCAACAGCGCTGATAGCTCCAGAGTGGTCACGAATACGTCCGGCGTGAATAACTTCAGAGGTGGCTATCAACCCGTACAACAGCGGAAAATCACGAATCTGAGCATCTGGGGGATGTTGTTTCACGAACGAACTACTGGGAGCGGCAAGGCATTGATGAATTCGTCGATGCGCGATCTTGACCACTCCTGGCGGATCGAAGACAACACCAAACCCCGCTTCTTCGATGAGGCGATTCTGTTGGCGAATGTCGCACCGCCGTCGGGTCTCGCCGAGACGATGATGACGGATCCAACTGGTCCCTCGCCGACAAAACTGTGGCTGAAGGGGTTGCCCGGTGGGACGACCAAACGCGACCCGATCCCCGGCACACTGCGTCAAGAAACATTCATTCGTGTCTACCTGCCGATCCGTCCGGCTGCGAAATCTTGATCTCGACTTGGCATTCAACACGCGATATTGAGGCACACTCATCATGATTGAGACCCGCGACCTGACGAAAAAGTACGGGGACTTGTACGCCCTCGACCGCCTCACGTTGAAGCTGGAAAAGGGCGACGTGTTCGGGTTCATCGGGCCGAACGGGGCGGGTAAAACGACCACGATGCGAATCCTCGCCACACTGCTCAACCCAAGTTGGGGTGAAGCGAGCGTGTGTGGCTACTCGATCTACAACGGTTCCAAAGACATCCGCCGGGCGATCGGGTACATGCCGGACTTTTTCGGCGTTTACGACGACATGAAGGTCATCGAGTACCTCGAATTCTTCGCCGCCGCGTATCGCATCAAAGGCCCCGAACGGCGCAAAAAGTGTGACCAAGTCCTTGACTTGGTGGACCTCGGTTACAAACGGGACGCCCTGGTCACGAGCCTATCGCGCGGGATGACGCAACGCCTCGGGTTGGCGCGGGTTCTTTTGCACGACCCGCAAGTTCTTCTTTTGGACGAACCGGCCAGTGGTCTCGACCCGCGTGCCCGAATCGAAATGCGCGAACTCATCAAAGAGCTTCGTGGCATGAACAAAACCATCATGGTGTCGAGCCACATCCTGCCGGAACTCGCGGACATCTGTAACAAGATCGGCATCATCGAACGCGGTAAATTGCTCTTCAACGATGACGTGGATGCCGCCATCCGGCAAGTTCGCGGGCGGCACGTGTACATGGTTTCGGTCGGCAAAGATCGCAACAACGACGCCGCGAAGAAACTGGAAACGTACAGCGAAATCGAGAAAGTGGACCTCGATTCCACGTCCGATTTCGTGAAAATCACCCTTCAAGACGGCCACGAGGATGGCAGCTTCATCGCCGAACGCCTCATCCACGAAGGCTTCAAACTCAAGAGTTTCAAGGAAGAAGAAATCGACCTCGAAGACGTGTTCCTGAGTATCACAAAGGGTATCACGAACTGATGCGTCGCACAGTCATGTTTTGTTAGCCCGACGCGCGAGCGAGGGATTTAGCCGTATCCCTCGCTCGCGCATCGGGCGATCAAAGCTCGGATCGAATCACCAATCCGTAACTCCCAACAGACCGGAGCGCACCCCGTGGCCGACCGCATCGCTTGCCAGAATTGCGGTGGTCGCGTGGAACTGCCGGCCGGCTTTTCCCGCCCGAAAATTCGCTGCCCCGGTTGCGGCTACTATGCCGAAGTCCCCACGGAAATGCGTGGCCCGCGTGAACCTGAGGCAGTGGAATCCGAGCCACAGCCACGCAGCCTGCCCCAGAAAGTTGCCACGGCAAAAGCTGTATCGAAGGCGCGGCCCAAGGCCGACCCGCGTGACACGCGCCCCGATTTTGAACCGGACGAGCCAAGCGGGGTGCCACTACTCGCGGGCACGCAGGACGAGGACGACGACAAGCCGTATGCGGTCCCCGGCACCGGGTTGCAAAATTGTCCTCACTGCCGGGGCGACTTGCCGTTGTCGGCCACGTTTTGCGTTCATTGTGGCAAAGAACTGTCGTCGGGGTCGAAAGCCGCCCGCGTTCATCAGCCGATGGTCGCCGAGTGGGTCGAAGGCTTTTCGCTGCTGACACGCTACCAAATCCTCGCCGGGATGCAGGTGTTGAATTTCTTCGGTACACTGCTCGCGCTGAACGCCGAAGGCTTCACCAGTTCCGCGGTCATGACGAATATGATCTTTCAGGTGATCCACGTCGCCCTCCAAGCGTTCATCGTGGGGAGCTTCGACACGGTCAACTTGAAGCGGAACGCGAAGGGGCAGACCACGATCACCCGAACCAAGCGGATCGCGTTCTACCCGCTAGCGCCCATGAAAATCCCCTGGAAGAAGAGCACCAACCTGGGCATCATTGGCACCCACGAGTCGGGCATCGTTGCGTGGATTTTCTGCATCTACTTGCTCATGCTCGGGATCCTGCCCGGCGTACTTTTCTACTGGTTCGTCATTCGCCCGGAACTGTGCCAAGTCAACTTGTGTGACGTTTATGGCAGCACGGACGAAGTGCTTTTTCGCAGTCGAACCCGTGAGAAGGCCGAAGAGGTCACGGACTTCGTGATCGAAGCGACGGGACTCCAGATCAAGAAAGTCATGTAACGGTTTTTGAACTCCGGGTGTCATTTGTCATGCGTATTTTGGTCACAGGCGGCGCGGGGTACATCGGCAGCCACACGGTGAAGCATCTGCTCGCGCATGGTCACGATGTGTTGGTGGTGGACAATCTGGCGATGGGCCATCGTCAAGCCGTACCCGCTGACAAGCTCGTCGTGGCCGACTTGAAAGACAGCGACCATATCGACCACTTGCTTGTGGTCAATCGCATCGAAGCCGTCATCCACTTTGCCGCCGATGCGGCAGTCGGCGAATCGGTCGTGGACCCCGCGAAGTATTACCACAACAATTTGTTGAACAGCTTGAACTTGCTCGAACGAGTTCGCCGCAACGGGATCACGCGGTTCGTCTTTTCCAGCACCTGTGCGACATACGGCATTCCCCGCGATGTCCCGATCACGGAAGAAACGCCCCAAGCTCCAATCAACCCCTACGGCAACACGAAGCTGGCGTTCGAGAAAATGCTTGCAGATTACGCCCCGGCTTACGGGATCGGCTATGCCGCATTGCGTTACTTCAACGCCTCGGGCGCATCAGCAGACGGGTCAATCGGCGAGGACCACACCCCGGAAACGCACCTCATCCCACTGGTGCTGCAAGTGGCACTGGGTCAACGTCCGCACATCGCCATCTTCGGCACCGACTACCCGACACCGGACGGAACCTGCGTCCGAGATTACATCCACGTCGAAGACTTGGCGAGCGCCCATCGGCTGGCGATCGAAAAAGTCCAACCGGGGCAAGGGATGACCTTCAACGTCGGCATCGGTCGCGGGTATAGCGTGCGTGAAGTGATTCGGACCGCCGAAGACGTGACTGGCAAGACGATCCCCATACAGGAAGCCCCACGCCGCCCCGGCGACCCACCGGCCCTGATCGCGTCCGCCGACAAAATCCGCCGCGAACTCGGCTGGACGCCACACTACACCGAATTGCAACCCATCATCGAAACCGCCTGGAACTGGCACCTACGGCACCCGAAGGGGTATGGGAAGTAAAACAGAAAGCCCACGCACGATCGTGCGTGGGCTTTGGTTGCCTCACATAAACACTACCCTAAAAGCCCCGTGACCACTTCACCCTTCACCAGTTCACGCGGCTGGTTCAGGTGGTTGTACACGATCGTATCCGGTTTGATGCCGACGCTGTGGTAAATCGTTGCCAACAGGTCGGCGGGGTGGACGGGGTTTTCGGTCGGGGCGCTGGCGGTTTTGTCCGACTTGCCGTGAACGTAACCGCGTTTGATCCCGGCACCCGCGACGAGCGAGGTGTAGCAGTACGGCCAGTGGTCGCGGCCGTCGTCACTGTTGCTGTTCCCGGAAGTACTGATACCACGCCGAGGGCTACGACCAAATTCACCGACCACAACGACCAGCGTTTCGGACAGCAAACCACGTTGTTCCAAATCTTCGATCAAAGCGGATACCCCCCCGTCGAACATCGGGGCGGCTTGCGTTTTCATCCGCGTGGAAAGGCCGCTATGCACGTCCCAAGAGTGGTTGTCGCTGTTGGCCACTTTCGGCCAGTTGACTTCGACGAAGCGAGTTCCCGCTTCGATCAACCGGCGTGCGAGTAGACAGCATTGGCCGAAGGTATTCTTGCCGTACTTCGTGCGTAACTGGTCTGATTCTTTCGTCAGGTCGAATGCTTCTCGTGCCCGACCGGAAAGGACTAGCCCGAGGGCTTTGCCGTAGTACGAATCGAGTTCAAACTTACTGACTGCTTGGTCCAGTTCAGGCATCCCTTTGGCCACGGTTTCCCGCAGGGTGGCCCGGCGTTCCATGCGGCTTTGGGAAAGCTCTTCTCGTAACAATAAGTCATCGACCTTGATGCGGTCCATCTTGGCCATGTCCATGTCGTCGCCGGACGGGTAGAGCAGGTACGGGTCGTAGGCCTTGCCCAAGAACCCTGCCGAGCCGCCTTTGCCCACCACGTTCGATTCTTGCAGCGGACGTGGCATCATCACGAACGGCAACATCGGCACTTCCGGCGGCTTGAACTTGATGATGTTCGAGCCGAGTGTCGGGAAGTCTTTCGGGCTTGGGGGTTCGAGTTGCCCGGAGGCGCTCACCTTGTCCGTGGTGTAGCCCGTGAGCATTTGGTAGATCGCGGCGGTGTGGTTGAACAGGCCGTTGGGCGTGTAGCTCATCGACCGAATGAGGGTCGTCTTGTCGAGGACTTGCGAAATCTTCGGCAGCAGTTCGGTGACTTTCTCGCCGACAATCTTCGTGAAAATCGGCTTGAAGATACTGCGAACCGCGTCGGGTACATCTTCCTTGGGATCCCACAAGTCGAGGTGGCTAGGCCCGCCTTGCAAGTAAATCAGGATCACGCTTTTCGCCTTGCCGAACCCGCGTCCGCCTTCGCCTTTGGGCACCGGGGCCGGGTTGTTTTTAGCGTGGGCTTCCGTGGCGAGCAGGTTGCCAAGCGATAATCCGGTGAGCGAGAGGCCACCAAATCGGAGCAGATCACGACGGCTCACGCCATCGCAAGTATCACGACTGGTGAACCCAGGAACGATGAGCATGTCGAAAACTCCGGCGGAGAGGTTGAAAGGCAGGTAGCGCGGACATCGTGTGCTGTTAGTGAAGATACCCTCACCAACAACTGACAGCAACTTGTTTTTCAACAAAGTAAAAAGTAAGTTCAGAAACCCTTTGAATCGGTATCGGCACACGTGATATGATAACCCAACCTGCCTGAATCGCTTTTTGCTTGACCCTTGGGTTTCCACACGATGTTTCGACTCCTCGCTTCCGTGGCCACATTGGTTACGCTGATGTTTTTTGCCCCAATCAGTCTGCACGCCGCTGATCCGGTGAAAGACACGGCGGTAACCAACACCAGTTTCTACCGCGACGTTCGCCCACTCTTCCAACAACATTGCCAGGGCTGCCATCAGCCGGCCAAGGCGAACAGTGCGTATGTCATGACGGAACACAGTGCCCTCATAAAACCCGGCGAAACCGGCAAGCCGAGCGTCGTGCCGGGCAAGCCCAACGCCAGCTTCTTAATCGAAGAAATCAAACGCGACAAAGACGGCCACTCCGAGATGCCCAAAGGGCGAGATGCGCTGAAGCAGGTCGAGATTGATGTAATCGCCAAGTGGATCACCGAAGGGGCGAAGGATGACACGCCGCCAAATGCGAAGGAAACGCAAATCACCGCCGAGCGCCCGCCGGTTTATCTCGCGCCGCCGCTCATCACGTCCGTGGTGTTTTCACCCGATGGCCAACTGATTGCGGTGGCAGGGTACCACGAGATTCTGTTGCACAAAGCCGACGGGTCGGCAATCGTCTCCCGGCTCGTTGGCTTGTCGGAACGGGTCCAATCGCTCGCATTCTCGCCGGACGGCAAGTTCTTGGCCGCGGCGGCAGGGAACCCCGGTCGCTTCGGTGAGGTCCAGATCTGGGACATCGACAAGTTGAAGTTGAAGCTCTCCGCGCCGGTCACGTTCGACACGGTGTACGGTGTGAGTTGGTCGCCAGATGGCAAAATCGTCGGCTTCGGTTGTGCGGACAACACGGTTCGGGCAATCGACCCCAATACCGGCAAGCAAGTGCTGTTCATGGGTACGCACAGCGACTGGGTTTTGGGAACAAGCTTCAGCCAAGACGGTCAACATCTTGCCTCGGTCAGCCGCGACATGTCGATGAAGCTCACCGAAGTTGGCACGCAACGCTTCGTGGATAACGTCACCAGCATCACGCCCGGTGCCCTGAAAGGCGGCCTCATGGCAATCGACATTCGACCGTCGAAGGAACGCAAGATGGCGAAGGCGCCCGCCGACACGCCGACTGCCACCACGCGAGTTTATGATGAACTGCTTTGCGCCGGTTCGGACGGCAAACCGCGACTGTACAAAATGCACCGCGAAGTGAAGCGGGAAATCGGCGATGATTCCAACCGCCTCAAAGAGTTCACCCCGATGAACGGCCGCATTTCAAGCATCCAGTTCGACCGCGATGGCAAGCGATTCGCAGCGGCCAGCAGCTTGGACGGAAAAGGGGACGTGCGGGTTTACGACATCGCAAGCGGCAAGGCGATCACATGCGAGGACATCACCGGACCCGCGTACACGGTCGCGTGGCACCCCGACGGCAAGCGAATCGCATCCGCCGGGTTCGACGGCAAAGTCTGGCTCCACGACGCCGAGACCGGCAAGCGAGTCAAGGAGTTTGTTGCAGTACCGCTGACACTAAAAACCGCCCGCAAATAATCTACTTTCCCAAAGCCCACGAATGATCATTCGTGGGCGTTCCCACCCGAGACACCCTCCCATGCTCCGCAAACTCCTGACCCTGATCTTTCTACTCCCTATTCCCGCACTGTTCGCCGACACCCCACCGCCGGAAACACTACCAGCGAATGCGAAGGTGGCATCGCTCGAAGTCCGTCCCACCACGATTGAACTCACCACGCCGTTCGCGTATTCGCAACTGGTGGTGCTGGCGAAACTCGAAAGTGGTGAAGTCGTCGATGCCACCCGGATGGCAACGATCGAACTGCCGAATGACGTGGCGAAAATTTCCGCCTCCGGGACGGTCCGCCCGATCGCGGATGGCACTGGACAAGTCAGGATCCAGTTTGCCGGCAAGTCGGCGGTGGTTCCGCTGAACGTTGCCAGAATGAAATCGGCGTACCCCGCCAGCTTCGTGAAAGATGTGCAACCGATCCTCTCGAAGACGGGCTGCAACGCGGGGACGTGTCACGGTAGCGCACAAGGGAAGAACGGGTTCAAACTTTCGCTGCGTGGCTACGACCCGATCTTCGATCACCGGGCGTTGACGGATGACCTCGAAGGGCGCCGGTTCAATCGGGCCGCACCTGAACGTAGCCTGATGCTGTTGAAGCCGACCGGCGGTGTTCCTCATGCGGGCATCGTGAACATGCAAATCGGTGATCCTTACTACGAATTGATTCGCAGTTGGATTGCGGACGGCGTGAAACTCGACCTTCAAGTCACTAGGGTCACGTCAGTCGAAGTGTTTCCGAAGAACCTCACAGTCCCGCTACCGGGGATGAAACAACAATTCGCCGTTATCGCAACCTACACGGACGGCACGAAGCGGGACGTTTCGAGTGAGGCGTTCATCGAAAGCAGCAACACCGAAGTAGCCACCGTGGACAAAACCGGCCTGATGACCGCCGTTCGCCGTGGCGAAACGACGATGCTGGCCCGCTACGAAGGCGGTTATGCCGCGAGCACGGCCATCATCATGGGAGACCGCTCCGGCTTCGCCTGGAAGCAGTTGCCCGTGCAGAACTACATCGACGACCTCGTCGATGCCAAGTTAAAGCTCGTGAAAATTCAGCCGAGCGAACTCTGCGACGACGCCGACTTTCTTCGCCGGGTCCACATCGACCTGACCGGGTTGCCACCCACGTCCGAAGCCGTGCGGAAGTTCTTGCTCGACACCCGTGTCACGAAAATCAAACGCGATGAAGTCATCGACAAACTCGTCGGCAGCGAGCCGTTCATCGAACACTGGACGAACAAGTGGGCCGACCTGCTGCAAGTGAACCGCAAGTTCCTCGGCGACGTGGGGGCGAAGGCCCTGCAAAAGTGGATCCGCGATGCGATTGCGAAGAACATGCCTTACGACCAGTTTGCCTACGAGGTGCTGACCGCCAGTGGTTCCAACGTGGAGAACCCGCCCGCCGCTTATTACAAGACGTTGCGGAGTCCCGACGCGGTGATGGAAAACACCACGCAACTGTTCCTGGCGATTCGGTTCAACTGCAACAAGTGCCACGACCACCCGTTCGAGAAATGGACCCAGGACCAGTACTACCAACTCTCCGCGTACTTCGCGCAGATAGACCGCAAAGAAGACCCGAAGTACAAGGGCCAGAAGATCGGCGGCACGGCGGTGGAAGGGGCCGTGCCACTTGTCGAGACGATTAACGACGGCAAAACTGGCGAAATCAAGAACGAGCGGACTAGCCAAAACGCTATTCCGAAGTTTCCGTTCACGCACATCAGTGTTCCTTCCACCGAGTTGTCCCGCCGGACCCAAGTGGCGAAATGGGTGACCTCCAAAGACAACCCGTACTTCGCCAAGAGCTACGCGAACCGGCTGTGGAGTTACATGGTGGGCGTGGGGATTATCGAACCCGTGGACGACATCCGGGCCGGCAACCCCGCCACGAACGCGGAGTTGCTGGATCGCCTTGCCAAGGAATTTACCAACAGCAATTTCGACGTGAACCAACTCATCAAAACGATCTGCAAGAGCCGCACGTATCAACTGTCGATTGCGACGAACAAGTACAACAAGGACGACGAAATCAACGCCAGCCATGCACTCCCGCGCCGCCTTCCGGCGGAAGTGTTGTTCGACAGTATTCACCGGGTGACGGGCAGCCAATCTCATTTGCCGGGACTTGCGGTCGGGGCGCGGGCGGCCCAACTGTTGGACAGCAACGTCGATCTTCCGGGCGGCTTCCTCGAACTGTTCGGCAAGCCGGTGCGGGAATCCGCGTGTGAATGCGAGCGGTCCAACACGATGATGCTCGGGCCAGTTTTAGCGATGGTTAACGGACCGATTGTTGCGGAAGCGATTTCCGACCCGTTGGGCCACCTAGCGAAGTTCGCCGTTGCTAACAAGGATGATGCCAAAGTCGTCGAAGAAGTTTACCTGTCCGTGCTGAACCGCTTTCCGACCGAGGCCGAGAAGAAAGCAGGCATCACGGCGATCCAATCCGCTGGTGCCGACTTCAAACGCATCGTCAACGATTACACGACTAAAGGCGAAGTGTTCAAAGCCTACCAAGCCACGCTCGATGAAAAACAATTGAAATGGGAAGAGGGGCTACTCGCCCAGAAACCGACCACATGGACCAACTTGGAAGTGACGGCCATGACCGCAAAAAGCGGCGCCACGCTGAAGACGTACCTGGACGACAGCATTCACGTGAGCGGTAAAAACGCCGATCAAGAAGCGTACACAATTACAACTGAGACCGACCTGAGTGGTCTCACCGGCGTGCGGTTGGAAGTGTTGAAAGACGACAGCTTGCCGGGCAAAGGCCCCGGCCGTGCGGACAACGGGAACCTAGTTCTCAACGAGTTCAAAGCGACGGTACGCTCACTCGGGAAATCCGCCGAGAAGTCCAAGGCAGTGAAGTTCGTCACCCCCCAAGCCAGCTTCCAGCAAGAGGGGTTTGCCATCGGCCAGACGATCGACAACAACCCTGCCACGGGTTGGGCGATCGCGCCGCAATTCAGCCGCGACCACATTGCCATCTTCCCGATTCAAGGCAAACTGGACGACGGCAAGGGCGTTGAACTGGTCTTCACGCTCGACCAACGGTTCGGGACGAACCACACGATTGGCAAGTTTCGACTTTCGGTCACGAACGACAAGCAGGTCCGGTTGACCGCCCCGGTCTCTGCGGAAATGGTGGCGATGGTCGCAACACCGCTCGAAAATCGCACGCCGGAATTGAAAGCCAAGCTCCGCCAGATGTACCTCGACCAAGACAAAGAGCATCAACGACTTCAACATGAAGCGAGTAAAATCCCGCCAACAGACCCACGTGTGTTGGGGGCACAAGACCTCGTCTGGGCACTCATCAACAGCCCGGCGTTCTTGTTCAATCACTAATTAAAAGCAGGATGGCATCGGGCAGGCCCGATGCCATCCTGCTTTTTCACTTTACCAACTTCCGTGCCTTCAAATCGTACTTTTCACCCGTCGGGACTTCGACGTAATCAGTCTCGCCTTGTGGCGGGCCGTTGCTGTAGTCGTAGAAGCCGACTTTGGTTTTGCCGATGACTTCAGCAATTGAACCCGTCACCACAATCGCCGTGGCCTCATCAATGCCGATGCCAAGAATTTGCGGGTAAAGTTTCATGATGCCGGTCATGTCCTGGGTTCGCTTGCGGGCAAAGAAGTGCTGATCGACGGCACAACCGGGTAGAAAACCGAAGCCTCGTTCGTACCCTTCCGTGGACACGACGGTGTTGCCAAGAGGGTGGCCGCGTGGCATGTACTCGCTTTGAATCGACGCCCCTGCCGAGGTTCCACCGATGACGCCGCCCCGTTCCAGCACTTCCCGGAATCGTTTTTCAACCAACGTGTCCTCGTAGGAATCCACGAACCGCCATTGCCGCCCGCCCCCAAACCACACACCTTTCGCGTCCAAGAGCATCTTGGAAAACTCGGGGTCGTCGGCTTGCTTGCGGTCGCGGGTGTGCAGCGTTTTGACGTTGGTCCCGCCGAGCCGTTTGAACAACTTTTCTTCGGGATGATTGTCCGCGTCCGGGTCGTCCTGGGCAGTGGGGATCACGACGATCAGCGCGTCCTTACCGCACGCCAATTCAAAGAACTTGTCCGTAATTTCGAGCGGTAGTCCGCCCCCGCCGACGATCACGAGTGAACCATTCTTGACGGTTGGTTCTGAAGCCACTTTGGTGGGGAACGGTTCGCTCAACGCCCGGAAATGAGCAGTCCGACGCAATTGATACAGGTCCAACACCGTGCCGGTTTTTAGCACATCTTCTCGAACGGGCTTGGTCGAAGACTTTGCCCATGCCACGGTCACCGTTGTGTCGCCAAGGACTTTCAGGGTGCGTCCCTTCACGACGACTGCCGTGTTTTCGTCGATCCCGAGGCCGGTGTACTCGGGGTGTTTTTCAAGAACGCCCTGTAGCCGTGGGCCACGTTTGCGAGCGATGAAGTGTTGATCCACTACAAAGCCGGGCAGGAACCCGAGGCCGGGTCCGGTCTTCGCCTCCGTGGCGCCGCCTTCGATCATCAAGTCGGACATAATCGCCGCACCTGCCGACGTGCCCCCGATGACCCCGCCGCGTTTCAACAGGGCGTGGAGTTCGCGTTCAACGGCTGTGCCACGGTAGGCGGCAATGATTCGGGTTTGGTCGCCGCCGCTGAACCACACTGCCGTGGCTTCCGTCAGCGGCTTGATGAACTCGGGATTGTCAGTGGTCTTGCGGTCGCGGGTGTGCAGCAATGTGACAGAAACGGGTTTGAGGTTCGCCCACTGCTTCGTGAACGATTCGGCTTGGTCCGGTTTGTCCGCATCAGCACTGGCAGTGGGGATGACGACGATTTTCGCCTTCTCCGTGCCCCCAGCGAGTTTGAAGAACTCGTCCCGCGCCGCATCCGGCAACTTACCGCCACCCACAATCACGAGCGCACCCGAAATCGGTTCGGGCGGGTAAGGCGGTGTTGCGATTGCGAACGATGCGGACAAAATAAGAAGGCCAATTGCGATGCGATACGACATCATGGGTTCACTTCGTGGTGTGGTTTTGGAATTAAAGCTTGGCGTTGTCTTTGGTCACTTTGTCCATCGGCGGACGCTTCAAATGGTGGCCGGTGGCGACTTGGTACGCTTGGGCCACCGCAAGTAATTCGGTTTCGCCGTAGAGTTGGCCGGTGAACGTGATCGCGGTCGGCACTTCGATATCGCCGGTTTTCGTGAAGCCGTTCGGCAGGCAAACGCTCGGGTGGCCGGTCAGGTTCGTGACGAGCAGGTCGTTGCCGCCGACGTAACAATCAACTTGCTTCATGACCTTGGCCATTTCTTGCATCAACAGTGTGCGAATACGATTGGCGCGAATGTATTCGACCGCCGTGACAAATTGCCCCACCCGGAACGTCGTTCCCCAGAACCGCCCGATACCTTCGTTCACTCCTTGCCGCGTGATGTCGTCAAAGGCCGCTGCACACTCGGCGTCCAGGATGATTCGCAATGCATCTACGGGGAGTTTGGAAGGCAACTCGATGGGCACAAGTTTCACGCCGAGTTCCTTCAAAACTTTCAACTCGGCACGTTCTTCAACGGTTTTTCGTCCTTCCACGTACCCCAAACGCAGCTCGGAAAGTTTCCGGGTCGTTGGCCATTGGAACGGCATCGTGATGGAAGCGGGATCATCCACGTCCGCACCGTGGATCGCCCCGAACACGATCGCCGCGTCTTCGACGCTTCGGGTCAGCGGCCCGAGCTTGTCCATTGACCACGACAGCGTCATGCACCCGGCCCGGCTGATTCGCCCGAAGGTGGGCCGCAACCCCGTGACGCCACACCGCGTGGCGGGCGAGACGATGCTGCCGAGGGTTTCGCTGCCGATGGCGAATGGCACCAACCCGGCTGCGACCGTACTTGCGGAACCGGCAGACGAACCGCTCGAACCTTGCTTCACGTTCCACGGGTTGCGGGTCATGCCGCCGTACCAGACATCGCCCAACGCGAGCGCACCCAGCGTTAGTTTCGCCACCAAAACCGCACCGACGGCGTCGAGCTTACTCGCAACGGCGGCTTTCGCAGGGAACGTTTGGTCCTTGTAATGCTCGGCACCCCAGGTCGTTTTGTAACCGGGATAAGCGATGAGATCTTTCGCCCCCCACGGCAACCCGTGGAGCGGTCCGCGATACTTGCCGGCCGCGATTTCTTCGTCCGCTTGCTTGGCTTGTTTCATCGCCAATTCTTCGGTCAACGACACGACGCAGAGCAGGGCGGGGTCGTATTTTTTCAGTCGTTCGAGCGCGAGCTTCGTGAGTTCAACGGACGAGACTTGTTTGGTTCGCACCAAGTTAGCGAGCTTGGCCACGCCAAGAAACGCGAGATCATCGTTCGACTCGGGCTTCTTGCTGTCCAGCTTGGGCGCATCAACTTTTGCGGTCGGCTTGCCCCAGTGTTCGTAGGCTTTCGACGCGATCAACTCGGGCACGGACATTGGCGAAAACTGCACCGCCGGTTGCACGCCATACGCCAGCTCGACTTTGCGGACTTTGGCGTACCCGGCGACGGTCCGGGTTAACGACGCGGCGACGGCTTTGCGTTCGTCTTCGGTGAGCGTTAACCCGGCGACCCACTCCGCGTTCTTCACCATTTCGACCGTGACCCCACTCGGCTTGTCATCCTTCGGCTGTTGGGCGACCTCCGCCGCCAGCGAGCGGTGAAAGACGGCACTGCCGATGCCCAGTGCGGCAAGGGTGCGAAACAGTTCCCGACGGTCCGGCGCGGGCGTGTCGTTCGTCATGTGTGGTTTCCGAGTCGATTGAATAGGAAGCGAACATAAGCGGAGAGGGTGCGAAAAGCATATCGAAGTTTAGGCCGGAATGCTGCACGAAATCCCGTTGCGATAGAATGCCTGTGAAGTTTCCTCACGCTACGACTCACGGTTTATCATGCCTGTTGTCACCAACATTGCCGCCTACAAGTTTGCCGTCCTGACGGATTTGAAACCGTTGCGAGAACGCCTGATTGCGCTCTGCCGCGAGTGGAACTTGAGGGGTACGATCCTGCTTAGCACGGAGGGGATTAATCTGTTCTTGGCCGGGATGCGTCCGGAGATTGAACAGCTTCTGGCGGAGTTGCGAGCGATTCCGGGGTTACACGACTTGCAACCCAAGGTTAGCGAAAGCAACGACCAGCCGTTCACGCGGATGCTGGTGAAGATCAAGAAAGAGATCATCAGCTTCGGGGTTGAGGGCATTGATCCCGCCCGAAAACCGGCGCCGAAGCTGTCGGCCCGTGAATTGAAAAAGTGGCTCGACGAAGGCCGCCCGGTCACGTTGCTAGACACCCGTAACAATTTTGAAGTGCAACTCGGCACGTTCAAGAATGCCCTGCCAATCGGCATCGCCCACTTCCGCGAGTTCCCCGCAGCCGTCCAAAAACTGCCCGAGGAGATGAAGCAACAACCGATCGTGATGTTCTGCACCGGGGGCATTCGCTGCGAGAAAGCCGGACCGTACATGCAGCGCGAAGGGTTCGAGCAAATCTTTCAACTCGACGGCGGGATTTTGAAATACTTCGAGGAGTGTGGCGGGGACCACTACGACGGCGAGTGCTTCGTGTTCGATAAACGGGTTGGCTTGGAAGCGAGTTTGGAAGGGTCCGGGAAAACCCTTTGCTACGTCTGCCAAAGTCCCCTGACACCGGGTGAACAAGAGGATGCGAGGTTCGTTGAAGGCAAGTCGTGTCCGTATTGTTTCAAGTCGAGCGACGAGTTGCGGGCCATCGAACTGGCTCGCCATCAAGTCCTGATTCAGCGTTTCACGACACCGCTTCCCGGCAGCGTGATGTACGAGAACGTGCGCCCGCTGCGTGTCCCCCGAGATTCCGACGGACAGACGCTTCCCCAGTTTCTAAGCACCATTTTGCACCATGTGCCAGCGGAGGAATGGCGTCAGCAGTGTGACGCGGGTTATTTACTGAACAGCGATCGCGTGCCGGTGGGCGCGGACCATATCGTTCGCGCAGGGGAACTCTACTTCCATCGACAACCCGGCACGCTGGAACCGGACGTGAACGTAAACATTCGCATTATCCACGAGGATGAAGCCATCATCGTCCTGCACAAGCCGGCCCCGTTGCCGGTTCATCCAAGTGGTCGCTTCAACCGCAACACGTTGCAACTGATGTTGCGTGACGTGTACCACCCGCAACGCCCACGGTCAGCACATCGGTTGGACGCCAACACGACGGGCGTCGTGGTGTTCACGCGCATGGCTCATTTCGCCAAGTTTGTGCAGTCGCAATTTGAGCGGGGCGAAGTTGAGAAACACTACTTGTCCCGAGTTCACGGCCACCCACCCCAGGACGAATTCACCTGCACCGCCCCGATCCGTGACACGGCTGGTGTGCTGGGTTCTCGTGGCATCGACGAAGAAAACGGCCTGCCGGCCCGCACCGATTTCCGCGTGATAACCCGCTTCGCGGATGGCACAGCGTTGCTGGAAGTCCGACCACACACGGGGCGGACGAACCAAATCCGCGTTCACCTGTGGCACCTCGGTTGGCCAATTTGTGGTGACCAGACTTATCTGCGAAATCATAAACTGGGCGATACACAAACGCACAACATGAACGATCCCCCGCTCTGTTTGCACGCCCACCGCATCACGTTCACGCACCCGTTGGCCAACGAGCGGGTCACGTTTGAAGCCGATGTTCCGGATTGGGCGGATGAACCCGCACCCGTCGGCCAGACTCTCTATAATCACAATTCTTTGACCTAGTTCGGACATGCGTTTCGGGAGTTTGTGACATGGCGGAATGGCAACGGACCCACACGTGCGGGGATTTACGCGAATCGCACATCGGGCACACCGTCACGCTCAATGGCTGGGTTCTGACTGCACGGACGTACAACAACCAGATTTTCGTCGATCTGAAGGACCGCTACGGCCTCACGCAAGTCGTGTTTGAATCCGACAACCTAGAGGTGTTCCCAATAGGCCAGCAACTTCGCAAGGAGTTCTGCGTGTCGATCACCGGGACCGTGCGTGGTCGTTTGGTCGGAAAGGAACGGGCGGACATTGCGACGGGATTCGTTGAGCTGATCGCGCAGAAGATTGAGGTGCTGAACACATGCCCGACGCTGCCGTTCGAGATCAACGAGTTCGGCAGCGAGTTGGCCAACGAAGACATTCGCTTGCAGTACCGCTACCTCGACTTGCGGCGAAAAACGCTGCAAAACGTGCTGATTCTACGGCACCGCGTCTGTAAAGTCATCCGCGATTTCTTGGACGATCGCGGGTTCCTGGAAGTCGAAACGCCGCTGCTTGGCAAGAGTACGCCCGAAGGCGCCCGCGACTATCTGGTTCCGAGTCGTGTCCACCACGGCGAGTTCTACGCACTGCCCCAATCGCCGCAGATTTACAAGCAGTTGCTCATGGTGTCCGGGTACGACAAGTACTTCCAAATCGCCCGCTGCTTGCGGGACGAAGACTTGCGTTCGGACCGCCAACCGGAGTTCACGCAACTCGACGTGGAGATGTCGTTCGTCGAACGGGAAGACATCCTGTCGCTCATGGAAACCCTGTCCGCGAAGATCATCGAGCAAGTTCACGGCATCACCGTGCCGGTGCCGTTTCCGCGTATGAAGTACGCCGACGTGATGACCAAATATGGCAGCGATAAGCCCGACTTGCGGTACGGTCTGGAAATCATCGACGTGACGGACATCGCGGCGGAGAGTGATTTCACCGTGTTCAAGGATGCGATCGCCGGTGGTGCGGTGGTGCGGTGCATCAACGCCAAGAACGCGGCGGACAAGTTCTCGAACTCGAAGCTCAAGCCGGGCGGCGACTTGCCGAAGTTCGTGGAGCAGTTCAAAGCAAAAGGCTTAGCATGGTTAAAAGTGGAAGGTGACAAGATCACCGGCAGCATCGAAAAGTTCTTCCCCGAAGCCGTGAAAGCGAAGCTGAAGGAACGCCTTGGTACTGCGCCGAACGACTTATTGTTGTTCGTCGCGGACAAGGAAGCCGTGGTGTCCGATGCGTTGGGTGCGCTGCGAACTTATCTGGCGTCGAGCATCGGCTTGGTCAAGAACTGGTGGGACGAAAAGGCGGCGCACGATGCAGCCGAAGAGCAGGCCGCGAAGAAAGAGAAACGGCTGCCGAAGCCGTTTCAAATGCGCCCGGAACATTTCAACTTTCTCTGGGTGATCGACTTCCCGATGTTCGCGTTCGACGACGAAGAAAAACGCTGGGCGGCGATTCACCACCCGTTCACGTCGCCGATGACCGAGGACATCGACAAGATGGAATCCGACCCCGGCACATGTCGGGCGAAGGCGTATGACATGGTGCTGAACGGTTACGAAGTCGGCGGCGGCAGCATCCGGATTCACCGCCAAGATGTGCAAGCCCGCGTCTTCAAAATGCTCGGCATGGAACCCGACGACGCCAAGGCCCGCTTCGGCTTCCTGCTGGATGCTCTCCAAAGCGGCGCGCCACCGCACGGCGGAATTGCACTGGGTCTGGATCGGTGGTGCATGATCCTGGCGGGCACCACGAACATCCGCGACGTGATTGCGTTCCCGAAAAACAAGCAAGCCCGCGACCTCATGAGCGGCGCCCCGGCCACCGTCGAACCGCGTCAGTTGAAAGACTTGGGCATCAAGCTGAGCTAAACCACACCACGAATCACACGAATCGGACGAATAAAACCAGAAAGCCACGACGTGTTGCGTCGTGGCTTTCTCTCATTTTGTATTTCGATTTTATTCGTTCGATTCGTGTGATTCGTGGTAGGGTTTATTTTGCGTTCCCCGGTAACCCGGCGTTTTTGAGGTTGCTGTGGTTGACCTGTGGGAAGTATTTGTAGATGTCGAACTTCGGGTCATTTTCGCTGTCGTGACATTTGCGGCAGATGTTGACCACACGGTCGATGGTGCCGAGTTGTTCCGGGCTGATTAGCTTCGAGGCGGCCCGGTCCACTTCGCGGATGTCGGCGACTTTCTTCATCAACTCGGTGTCCGGCATTTTGTCCGTTGGCTTGGTTTTCCACGGCGCCAAGTACGTCAAAAACTGTTTGTTGGTCGGTTGCGTTGCGTGACCACTGCCGGGGCCGTGGCAGTTTTCGCACCCGTTGTTCAGCAGTTTCGGCGTCGTTTTCGCGTCCTTGAATCCGCCTTGGTATTCCATGCCGGTAGTGTGACAGATTAAACACTCGCCGTCGAACTGCCGGTTGCTGGGTCGCTTGGCGTTTTTTTCCAAGGCTTCATAGGCGTGGCTATGTTTGGTTTTGCTCCAGACGCCAAACTCGGCGGGATGGCATTGGGCACAAGCGGCTGCCCCGATGTAGGTTAGCTTGGCATCGGGGCTTTGAATCTGGGCGGAGTGTTGGCTCTGCTTGTCGGTGTGGAGTTTCAACAAATTCTGGTCTTTGACCATCAGTGCGTACTCTTCTTGTAGCTTCAGCACCTTGTGGTTCTTCTCCGCATCCGCGCCTTCTGGTGTGAGGTATTCTTCGGTCAACGGAATGAGTTGGTAGCGTAAATCGAATCCCGTTGCTGACTTGAAAACCCCCATCGCACCCACGCTTTGCCCCTTGTGGCCGACTTGCACGATCTGTGTTTTGCCGTTGTTGACGGCCGTCGGGAAGGCGGGCGGTTCGGAGTCGTCGGACTGGCAAAGTACGATTTGAAACTGCGGAAACGCTTCGGCGGCCGCGCGAGCTTCATCCATTTTGCCGACGTACATTAGCACCTTCAGATCTGGGTTCGCGGGGTGCTTCGCCACCTGAGCTAACGATTCTTCGATCACCGCTGCGGTCGTCACGATGCCTTTATCGTTGCGCGGGAAGTCGAAGTTTTTATCGAGTGCAACAACCTTGTCCGCGATCGTCGGCCCGATCACGCTGACGATCCCAAACGCGGGCTTCCCTGGTTGGGCCACGACCTCGAAGCCTTCGACCATTGGGCGATCCTTGGCATCAGCACCAGGGAAGAAAACCGAACGGGGAAAGGACTTGGTTACCTTGCCCATGTTGTCGCGGGTCACGCCTTGCAGGTTAGCGGCCAGGATAATCGGCGGCTTGTTGGGGTTCGACAACGTGTAACTGGACAGGAGTGAAAAAAGCTGTGTCGAGAAATCGTACTCCCCCAACCCTACGGCCACGTAACCCATCTCGGCGAGGCTTTTCATTGTCGTCTGGTACTTCAGCAGGTTCTGCTTTTCGACACCTTTTGGCGGGGCGGCGTCGCCGAGGTCGATCCCGACAACAGGCCATCCCTTGGCCCGTAACGAATCCATCAAATTCGCGCGGCGTTCCAGGCCACCTTTTTGCGGGCGACTACAGCCACAGGGTGAAAGATAGCCGTAGGTTTGCCCGGAGAAGATCAGCACCAAGTCCGGGTTCTGGTCCTTCGGCCATGTGCTGAAAAGTTTCAAGCCGCCGACTGACGGAACATCAGTCGGGACCGGGGTCGGCTCTGGCGTGTTCGTGGTTGGCGTCGTCATCGCCGTAGAAGCCAGTGTCACCGCACGGTGCGACATCCAATACCAACCCGTCGCAACACACAAACAAAGCAGAGCCAACAACATGCCCGCCACTCGGAATGACCAACTTTGTTGTCTTCGAGATTCAGAATGAGGTCTGTTGAGATTCTCATCAATATTCCGCTCGGACATGGTGACTAACTCCTCCGAGATCGGATGCGGTTGTGGGTCTGGAATTGCATAACCATTTTCCGTCCGTGACTGAAGCCACTCGTCCACTGCGAATCGAGCTTGATTAACATCGGTAATTCATGCCGTCGAAATCCACCCAACGCCCGGAATCAACTGCCCCGTGCAAACCCACGGCCCTTCACGGGAATGCGAATTCGATAAGTTTCTTTGCCGGATTTACCACTAAAGATCAAGTAGCTGTCACTTGGCAGTTCTTGCAGGCACGCTTCCTTCGGAACACCAACCTTCAAGGACCAATACCGCCGCCCACTTTCGGTGCGTGGTTCGGAAAGCGTGACCTCAAGGTAACTTGGCTTGGACTGCCCTTTCACCAACTCCAGTTGGAGGTCCATGCGGTCAGAAACCAAATTGACGGTCTTCTCCGTTCCGAACCGGCCGTTAAAGTCTTTCAGATCGACCGTCATCCCGTCGGAAAGCGCAACTAAACCGGACACGTTTGCGGTAATCGCAACCGACGTGACCGCCGTTGTTCCTTGGGTTGTGATACCGATTTGTCGTTCAAACGGGCCAATGTCGGGTTCAACCGGGGAGCCAGGCGGCAGGGTGGTCTCGGTTCGTCGGCGGTGGACCGTGACCGGAATCTTGTACCCGGCCGTGCACCGGAGTGATTTGCCTTCAGTAATCAACGCTGTAACGTATCTCGCTCGTTCTTCCGATGTGAACGGTACGGGCGTACCGACTACCACGAAGGGGTCTTTAATGTCAACACTCACGATGGGAACGCCTAAATCAGCCTGTTCTCGTGTGGACGACCAATAAATCAATTCATAACTTCGGGCCGTGGCGCCTTCGGGAAAGTCACCGATGGGAATGGCTCGTGGGGTGACATCAAAGGGTGGGACACCGTTGACGGCGACCATGAACGGCTGGCGCACGAGTGGCATCGTGCCGACCGACATCCCCACTTCGGCGCCCAATTGTTTCGGCCCAACGGCGGTTACTTTAATCAGCATCTGAAAGATGCCCCAGGTCGGCGTGTTCGGGTCGCTGGCCGCCGGAATCAACACCCCTTCTTCGGGTCGATCAAAGTCCAATCCTTTCCAATCCAACGAATTCATCAAGGCTGTTTCTGCAAGCGGTGTCAGTAGGTCCGGAACCGGGAAACTACTGATCGGGAACCGCGCCAGGGCGACCTGATTCTTGAAGGTGGTCAAAGCCGCGTTCGGAATGATTGCGACGCGAGCCGATGTGCATGACGTGCAACTTCGGCCACGAACCGTTATCGTCACCGGGAGGTTGTGCGGGTTTTGAAACCAGTACGACACCAACGCCAGTTGTTCGGAGACTTCGTAGAAGGATTGGAAATACTTCTGGGGTAGCTCGTCGGAGGCCGGATCATAGGCGATGCGAGAGGTACTGAACCGCAACGGCGGGCCTACGATTGATTGCGTTGCATCAATGGTCTTGTCACCGTCGTCGTCCGTGTTCCCGGCGTATTGGGAAATGAATGTCATCCCAAAGATCACGGCTAAGAACAGGCCGATCCCGACGACAAGAATAATGTACGAACGCATAACAACGCCTCGTGGAACTGACGACCGTGATCTAGGGCTTATTTAGATGATACGCTAACAACGCGGTGGGCGTTCGGTCGTTACTTTTTCTTCTCGGGCAGCGGCTTGCCATCTTCACCGATTGGACCGACAGCCACGATGGCCAACTTCTTCGGGTCCAGGTGCTTCTTAGCGACCGCTTGGACGATTTCAGGCGTGACCGCTTCCACGGCATTGCGGTATTTTTCCAGGAAATCGAACCCTAACTTATACCGTTCGGCGGCCAGTAGCTGCCCGGCCACTTGTTCGTTTGTCGTCAACCGGAACGGCAAGCTACCGAGTAGAAATTTCTTGGCGTCTTCGACTTCGACGGCGGTCGGCGGTTCATTTCGTATCAGGTTGATTTCTTTCAAGAACCCGTCACGCACCCAGGTGAACTTGTCCGCAAACGTACCAATATACCCGGTGAACACGCCGGGTTGTTCGGTGGCGGAAGCCGCAATCTGGGCGTTGATCGTGTACGCCAGCCCTTGCCGGTCGCGTAAATTCGCTGAGAGCCGATCCGTGAACCCCGGACCCGTTCCGAGTACGTTGTCCATCACCAACAGGGCATAGTAATCGGGATCGTTTCGTTTGATTCCCAGGTGTCCGATGAACACGTGCGTTTGGGAGGCGGTCGCGTCGGAGATGATTTTGACCGTCGGTTGATCGGCCTTCGGTGGTGCGGCGGGTGTCGGCTTTTCCGCATCCACTTTCTTCCAGTTCGCGGTCAAGGCTTCGACTTTTTTCGCCATCGCGGTGCTGTCGAAATCACCCACGACCACGACCGTGGTAAAGTTCGGTGCGAACGCACTCGCGTGGAACGCTTTGCACTCCGCAACATTCAGCTTCGCCACGATCTCTTTCTTCCCCTGCGACGACCGACCATACGGGTGGTCACCATAAACGATCGCATTGAAGGCGGTCGAAGCGCGGTTGCGGGGTTGGGTTTCGATGTCGTCGATCACGGAAAGTTGCTGATCCCGTTTTTGATCCAATGCCTGTTGAGGAAAGCTCGGGTTCGCCAGACAGTCGAAGAGTAACCCCAATCCCAGGTCGGTATCGGGCGTCAAGACTTTGATCGAACCCCCGGCAGACGAGAATGACAAACTGCCGCCGACGTTCTCAATGAGCGTGGCGATTTCGTTGCCGGTTCGCGTGGTGGTCCCTTCTTCAAGCATGTCGCCGACCAGCGTGGCGATGCCGGACTTCGTGGCCGGTTCCCGCAATCGCACATCGGCCACCGATGCCGTGGCGACAACGATCGGCAAACGGCGGTTCTCCAGCATGATGAGCGTCAGGCCATTCGGCAACACGACTCGTTTGGCATCAGTCAACGTGAAAGTCCCGCTGCCGCCGGACCCTTCGTTCCGTGCGTTTGGCGTCGCTTTGCGCTGGGCCGGGATGACCGTGCCACCCGGAGCCGCCTTCAGTTCGACGCCCTCCGGTGGGAGTGACCACACGACGACAGACTTCGCCTGCGAGAGGTACTTTGCCGCCACCCGTTGCACGTCGGCGGCGGTCACCGCTTGCGATTTCTCTAGGTAGTTTTTCAAGTAATCGAGATCGTTCACGGTCGTGGCTTTCGCAATCAAGTCCGCGAGGTTGTGGACGCTCTCACGGGAAAAGATGAACGACGAGAGCGTGGAGCGTTTGACCCGTTTCAATTCGGCGTCGGTAACCGGCTCTTTCGCTAGCCGTTCGAGTTCCTCGAAGACGAGCTTTTCCGCTTTTGCTCGGTCTTTCCCTTTCAGCATCTCCAACTGCACCGCAAACCACCCGGCGTAGCGGCCCGTGGAACTGCTCGACGACACCGCGTTGGCGAGTCGCTCTTCCTCGACCAATTTTTTGTAGAGCCGAGAGGTTTTCCCACCCGCGAGGATGTCGTCAACGATGTCCAACACGTAGTCGTCGGCGTCACCGGATCGCACGGAATTGAAGCCGATCATGGCACGCGGCACGTCGAACTTGGACGGGAAATCTTTCCGGACTTGCTGTGTGCGGGTAACGGCTTTCGACTCGGCTTTGCGCTCGGGTAGTTCGCCTTTGGGAATGGAACTGAAGAGCTTCTTCACCAATGCCATTGTGGTATCGGGATCGAACCCGCCGGCAATCACGAGGGCCGCGTTGTTGGGGTGGTACCACTTGTCGTAGTGCCGCTTGATGATCTCTGCCGTGGCCCCACGGACGTGTTTTTCTTCACCGATGACGGGGTGCGAGTAGGGTGCTTCTTTCGGGTACAGGAGTGGCAAAATCGTCTTGTATTCCAGATCCCACGGCTGGTCTTCGCCGCCCTTCAATTCGGAAATCACGGCGCCCTTTTCTTGCTGGAACTCGTGCTTCTCGTCGATCTTCACGTTGCGCATCCGGTCCGCTTCGATCTCCAGTGCAATTTGCCAACGGTCGGCGGCGAAGTCGAAGTGATAGGCCGTCATGTCTTCCGAGGTGTAGGCGTTGTTGCGACCGCCGTTGCGTTGGGTGGCCCGGTCGATGTCACCGGGCATCAGCTTAACGGTGCCTTTGAAGAGCAGGTGTTCCAGGTAGTGCGATAACCCGGTTTGGTCCTTGTCTTCGTCACACGCACCGACTTTGTACGCCACCATTGTGGTCACGATCGGCGAGCTTTTCACGGGCAACAAATAAACCCGCAACCCGTTGGGCAGGGTCTCGAACTTCAAGTTGTCGAAGAGTGCCGACGCGGTCCGCGCCAATTGCGCATCCGTCATCGGCGGTTCCGCAGACTCGCCACGTGACAAACTCATCGACCCCAACGCCACAACAATCGCAATCAAACGGTACACGAAGTGCATAACGAAGTTTCCCGAAAAGCCGAAGGGTGAGCCGTCCGAAACGACCCTGAGTTAGTAGTTTAGCAACCGACCGGGAAGAAAGTTCTCTGACTTGGTCATAACTCGAAAAATGAGGTTCTCATGCTCCGTGTTATACATTACGCGGCCAGGAGTGATACGTCTTTGAAGGTCTGGAACTTCAGGGTCATCAGCGACTTGAACTCGTCGGCGTGCTGGGTGGGTACTCC
>JAYVXO010000140.1:0-16085 GCA_043785105.1 Fimbriiglobus sp. | reverse complement strand
GGCGATGCATCCGTGCTCTCCGGTCTGAGTTTGCCAGCCTTACCCCAGCCGTTTACCAAGCCGCCCAGATTCCAACAACATCAATCAACACGGCCTAGGCTAAGGGAACAACCCCGTTGGGGTTGAAAACCAGTCGTCTGCAAACGGGAACAATTTTCCCACTAACTTCCGCGACGCCCACCTCCTAAAGGGTGAGGTTGCGACTGATACTCCAGAGAATTGAATATCACTCGGTCGCAGGCCGCTGCGGGCGCTTGGCTTTCAGGACTCTCTCTACGTATCTTGATAATAGAGACGGCGACTTGTCCCTCTAAGCCGGAGGCTGAATCATGCGACGGTATTCCTTCAGTATCGTGATTGTTCTGCTCGCGGTCGGATTGACGTTGGGCCAGGATGTTGATGCGAAAGCGGTCATCACCAAGGCCATCGAAGCCCACGGCGGTGCGGCGGCGTTGAACAAATACAACGCGGGCGTCACCAAGGTGAAGGGCGTCATGTCGCTGTTCGGCCAAGACCTCGAATTCACCGGCGACATCACCTACGAGATGCCCGACAAGTTCCGGATGGCACTCAATACCGAAGTCTCGGGCCAAAAAATCAGCCTTGTGCAGATCACCAACGGGGCGAAGCACAAAAGTACGCAGAACGGGATGCTGTTGAAAATCGGCGACCCCGAAAAAACCGAACTGACCCAAGCGATGAAGATGCAAGAAATCTCGCAACTCACCCCGCTGTTGACTGCGAAGTACACGATTAAAGCCGACAAAGCTGACAAAGTCGGGGATGCGGACGCGGCGGTTGTCGTTGTCAACGCCAAGGACTTCAAAGAGACCCGGCTATACTTCGACACGAAAACCGGACTGCTCGTCAAGAGTACCCGTCAAGGCTTACACCCAGCGGCGAGCGGCACCAAAGAAGCTCTCGAAGAAACCGTGATGAGCGACTTCAAAAAATCGGACGGCACCTTGGCCCCCACAAAAATGGTCATCACCCACGACGGCAAGAAGTTCATGACCATGACCGTCGTGGAAAACAAGGCGATGGAAAAAGCCGACCCGAAACTGTTCGACATCGCCGACTAGCCCGATCAGGATTGAACCACGGAATACACGGAAAGCACGGAAGAAATCCGAATCAGAGGTTTTCATTCTTGTTCTGAACAATTTCCGTGTTTTCCGTGTTTTCCGTGGTGAATAATCTTAGCTGTTTGGTCGTGGCGACCTAGTTACGTGAGTGCCACCAGTTTTCTCTTCGAGTTTTGTTATGCCGCCGATTCAGTTTCTTGCCGACCACCGCGACGCGGGCAATACCGTGGCAGCCATGCTGCGGGCGCGCTTCAAACTCACGTGGACTCAAGCCAAACGGCTTGTGGAAAACGGGCACGTCCGGGTCGCCGGGATGGGTTGCTCCGACCCGACCACGCGCATCAAGAAGAACAACCGCGTCTGGATTCGGGATGGCGTCATCGAGAACACACCGCTGCCGCCAGGATTGCAACGCCCCAAGCTCCCCAAGCCCGCCCCACCTGTCAAGCCGCCGCCCAAAGCGAAAGCACCGCCGAAGAAAGAGATCGCACCGAAACCGACGGTCCAACTGCCGATCGGCATGGAGTTGGTTTATTCCGATGATGCGGTCGTGGTGGTCAACAAACCGGCGGGCTTGACGACGATGCGACACGCCGAGGAAGCCGCCGAGTTTGGTCATCGCGGGATGTCGTTTTTGCCGAAGACGCTCGCCGATTATCTACCCTACCTGCTTGGCAACCCGAACCGGCGCGTGATCGCCGTTCACCGCATCGACCGCGATACGACCGGGCTAGTCGTGTTCGCGCTGACGAAAAATGCCGCAACCGAACTGACGAAACAGTTCCGCAAACACACAGTGGAACGGCGGTACCTCGCGCTGGTTCGCGGAGTGCCGAAGGACGGTCGCATCGAATCGACGCTGATTCGGGATCGGGGCGACGGTCGGCGTGGTAGCACCACCGACACCAATGCGGAAGAGGGGAAGCACGCGGTCACGCACGTGAAAGTGGTCGAATCGTTCGGCCAGTTTGCATTGGTCGAATGTCGGCTGGAAACCGGACGGACCCATCAAGTTCGCATTCATCTCGGGGAAGCCGGGCACCCGCTCTGTGGCGAAACGGTGTACGATCGCCCCCCCAACGGCAAGCCACTCCCCGACAGCAGCAACGCCCTACGCCCGATGCTTCACGCCGCCAAACTCGGCTTCCTCCACCCCGAAAGCGGAACGAAGATGAGTTGGGATGCCCCCACGCCAAAGGATTTTGCCGAGCTGCGAAAGCGGCTGCAATCAGTTGTGAGTGGATAGTGGATAGTGGATAGTGGATAGTAAGACCCAGCCCGGTCTTCGTTTTCGGCCCTGAAAGGGACGTTCTGTCAGCCCAGGGCCATGCCCTGGGAACGCTCGAAGGGACGGTTCGTTGGGTTGGCATCATCTGGTGTGAACCGCCCGGAATTGCATAAAACCGGATCGTTGCCCGGTCCCCAGGGCATGGCCCTGGGCTGACAGAACGTCCCTTTCAGGGCCGAAAACCCGTTACAGTTCACCACCAAATGTGACGCCCGCCCCCAGTTGCAACCTGTCACTCGTCTCGTTCCAGTCGATAAACCACGGTCTGGAAATACTCGGTGGCGTCGGCGACGTGCCAACCCGGTGGCAACGGAAACGGGAAGGATGTCGGCGCCGGCTCCCACGTGTGAACAACCCATATTTTTCGCCGTGACAGGTCGTCGGGCGTGAAGGTTCCGTACCAGGTTCGCCAGAGTTGCGGGTGCCGTCGAAAATAGTATTCGTACTCCGCGTGGTTAATCAGGATGCAATCGTTCGCGCCACGGTGTTGGAGGACGTAAGCAGCGGCTTCATCGCAGGCAGCACGGGGCCACGGCGCAATCACGAGATAGCCCGCCAACCCAACGGGGATAGCAAGCAAAAGTGCTGCAAATCCTAACGATAGCGACCGGAACCGACCGGATGCATCAATCACGATTCGCAACCCTTCGGCAGTGAGTAGGCACACTGCCGGCGTGGCATAGACCAACAGCCGCGTCCCACCATAGGGGTACTTCCCCAACAACGCGGCGATGAGTGCTAACCCGATCGGCAGCAGCAACACGACGACCGTCATCGCCTTCCCACGCCGACACCAGACTACAGCGGCGATGATGACGTTCCCCACGAACAGGAACCCATACGGCATGATCGTGTAGCGAAGCACGTCCAGCGTTCGCAAGAGTGCCCACGGCACCACGCCCCACGGGTCTGACCAATCCGGGAAATCTTCTTGCCAAAACGTATCCAACTCCGCGTTCCGTTGGGCCACCGCCGGGCCGAGTGCGAGTGTCGTAAATGCCAGCACCACGGCCAACGTGAACCCGCTATAGCCCAGCCACGCGGACCAGTTTCGCCGTTCCGCCCAGCAACTCGGTAGCAGCCCGACCAACACTGCCCCCAACACGAAACAGGACGGAAACGACAGCCAAATCATCACCGGCGCACAGACGATTCCGAGCCAACACCGCTTCCACAATGGCCAGTCGTTGGTGCGAACAAAGCCATACGCCACCAGTGCCGCAACGAACACGTCCACGGAATACGGTTTCGCTTCGGTCGAATGCCACAGCAATCGTTCGGACACGGCAAACAGCCCGACCGCCACCGCCGCAGTACCCGTTGTGGTCACCTGTTGTGCCAACCCCGCGACCACGACCACCGACCCGCACGACGCCAGAAACGGAATCAACCGCAACGCATATTCGCTATCGCCGAACAGAAGCACCACGGCCCGTTCGAGCATCAAGAACAGCGGCGGGGCGGCTTGCGCGTGGACCAGCGGGCCGAGCATTTCAGGAAACGAGAGGTTCAGCACGTTGACAATCATCGCCGCTTCATCGTGCCACACGACCGGACAGAGCAAGAAGTGATACAGGCGCAACGCCAGCCCCACCGCCACCGCCAACGGCACCCAGTATCGAGAATTCAGACGCATCCTGTGAACCTCGTGCAGTTTGACCACGCTCCGCTACTTGGCATCCCAGATCACGACCTGCCCCTTCGCGTTGGCGCAGGCAATACGCAGTCCGTCCGGCGCGACGGCAACCGCCGTCGGCTTGCCGATGCCCCAATCGTACTGTGCCGTGAGTTCCCCGCTCGCCAAATCCCAGAACCGGATGTGCGCGTCGTTGTTGGTCACGGTCACCAGTTGGCGCCCGTCCGGCGTGAGTGCGGCGTCCAAGAATGGCTTTTTATCCACGCTGATCCGCGCGACGGGAGCGAACGTTTCGAGATTCCAAACGCCAACAAGTCTCCACCATCGCACCATGAGATAGAGGCCGTTTGTAGTGATTAACAACTCGTTGGGGAGCGTGCCGCTGTTGTCGATTCGGATTGTGCCAATCTTGGTGCTCTGCGCATAAATGACCGCCTCACCCTTCGGCTTTTTGCCGGAGACTTTCGTTGTCAGAAAAGTCAGGGTTCGTCCTGAGTGGATCGGGTAGGACAGACCTTCAACTGTACCGTCGATACCTTTCATCCCGCCAACATCCTGACCAAACTCTGCACAACTATTGTGGAGCAACTGACCCGACTTTGCGTCCCATCGCATGTATCCTCTCGTGAAGTAACCGCTGGCCTCCAACAGTTTCCCGTCGGTGGAAAACCTCAGACAGTCCCAAAAACTTCTTTTGTAGGATGTGTCTTGCATCGGTATCGGTATCGGTGCATGGCCCGGAGTCAGGACTTCGATTGCTTCATATCGTTCATACGCAAAGTTGGTGCTATCAGGAGAGAAAGCCATCTTTCCGCTCCCTGGGTAAATTGCGACCACGACTAAGGTGTGAGAATTGTAAACGTGCGTCTGATCCAATCGCTCACGGATGACAAGTGTCTCTCCGTTCGGAGAGAACAGCAGCTTGTTCACATCTTTCAGATTCGCGTCAAACGTAATCATGCAGGCTGCTCGAAAAGGTTGTGGTTCGGCTCACGCTAATTCAGCGCCGTGATAACGTTTCTGTCCTATCCTGTCCCTGCGTCTTTGTCGTGTTCAGATTGCCTGTTCTACTGATGCCTGGGGCGTCGAGATTTAATGCCAGCCGAAACTGCGATTCACATCGACGGCCTTCGCGTTCAGTACGGCGATTTTACGGCTGTGGACGGGTTGAATCTGGAGATTCGTCGCGGGGAACTGTTCGGGTTGCTCGGGCCGAACGGGGCGGGGAAATCGACGACCATTCGCGTGTTGATCGGGCAGCGGACGCCGACGGCGGGGGCAGTGCGGGTGCTGGGGCGGGACGTGGTGCGGGAGTGGTCGCACGTCAAGCCGTTGTTTGGCTACGTCCCGGACCGCGAGAACCACTTTGAAGAGTTCACCGGGCGACGCAACCTCGAATTCTTCGCGCAGCTTTACAACACCCCACGGTTGCGGGTGCGTGACTGTTTGAAAATGGTCGAACTCGACGAAGCGGGGAACCTGCCGGTGCGGAGTTACTCGCTCGGAATGCGGCGCAAACTTCTGTTGGCTCGCGCCCTGCTGCACGAACCGCGTGTGCTGTACTTGGATGAACCGACCGCCAACCTTGACATTCACTCCGCCGAAGTCGTCCACCGGATTTTGCGGGAACGGGTCGCCGACGGCGCCACGGTAGTATTGACGACCCACGACATGGACGAAGTCGAAAAGATTTGCGACCGCGTCGGCATCATGTGCAAAGGCAAACTCGTCGCCCTCGACTCACCGCTCAACTTGAAACAACACCACACCGAACGCAAGGCCGATGTCATCCTGCAAAGTGGTGTCCGCGCGTCGTTCGACATGGACAACGAAACCGACCGGCAACGGCTCGCCGAGGTCGTGCGCGCCGGCCAAGTGGCAAGCGTGAAAACCCGCGAGTTCGACTTCCACGCCACGTTCTTGAAGCTGACCGGCTTGGCGTTCGAGTAACTCTCCAGCAATCAAAAAGCGGATTCACCACACAGGGCACAGAGTGCCACAGAGGGAAGCATAAGAATTTGTTTTGGATTTCTCTGTGGTCCTCCGTGCCCTGTGTGGTGAATCGTTTTCATACC
Organism: Fimbriiglobus sp.; assembly: GCA_043785105.1. Taxonomy (GTDB): domain Bacteria; phylum Planctomycetota; class Planctomycetia; order Gemmatales; family Gemmataceae; genus Fimbriiglobus. The sequence goes on along the minus strand of JAYVXO010000140.1, from coordinate 10,001 downwards.
CGATACCCGATACCCGATACCCGATACCCGATACCCGATACCCGATACCCGATACCCGAGATTATGCGCCTCTACATTCTTCGCGCTCTGCTGTTGAAAGAAGTCCATCGCCATGTGGCGAACCGGGGCGGGATTGCGTTGTGCTTGCTGCTGATTGTGGCGGCGCTGTTGCTGTCCGTGTTTAATCCGGGAACGGGTGCGGGGGGGACGGGTGGCGGGTCGCTGATTGACGGCGTGCATCGGTGCATGGTGCAGTACGCGGACGAGACGGCGTTCATCCACGAACTGCGGGCGTCGGTGCCGAGCGACCTTCAGCCGCACGTCATTTTTGAACGGCAACAGCCGGACCAAGTCAAAGGGTTGATGACCTACGCCCCCGGTACCGGGGCGATTCAGATTCGGACGCGGAGCGGGAACGGCTTCGTGACGATGAAGTTCGACATTTGGCACCCGCCCGAAAAACCCGAAGCGATGGCCCCCTACGAAGCGTGGTTCTTGCGGGCCGCCCGTGACGCGATGCAGAAGCAAGCGACCGAGGAACTTCACGCTGCCGGGATCGACCCGAAAGGACTCACCCAACGGGATGCCCGCAACGACGACTTGTGGGCGATCCGCGATTCGTACCGGCAACTCAGCGAAGAAGTCGAGCGGTTAAAAGCAACCGCGAAGCTGACCGGGGCGACCGTTCCCGCGTCACTCGTACCGCTGCCCAAGATCGAGATTGAACGCAACGGACTCGGCGCGCCGCAACTCGATTTACGGTCCGCCGTCGCAACCGGGATGGTTGTCTTCTCGCTGTACTTCTTCTGCGTCTACTTGCTGCCGACAATGACTTGCGAAGAACGGGAACGCGGGGTGTTGTTGGCGCAGGCGCTCTCCCCCGCATCGCCGCTCGAAATCCTCGCCGCGAAGTTTCTATTCTACCCGCTGCTCGGCATTACGATGGCGGCGATCCTCGCCGGGATTTATAAGCCCGCGATCCTGTCCACGCTGTTCTTCTGGCTGGCCCTTTTTGCGATGGGCAGCGGGTTCCTCGGCATCGGCATGACGGTCGCCACGCTGGCGAAGACCCAACGGGCTGCGTTCATGGGGTCGATGTGCTACCTGATGTCCGTGGCGTTGATTCTGTTCATCTGTCAGCAGAACGGCATTCCGGGGATTCCGTACTTGGCGATCGAATTCCACGGCCCTCGGGTGATCCATGCCGCGATTACGGGGGAAATCTACTGGTACCACTACTTCAACCTGTTGGGGGCAGCAGGGTTAGGGGTTATGTGGATGACCGTGGCCGGGTGGTTGTTCCGGCGTCGCGGATGGCAATAATCAGCGCGAGTCTAACGCGCTAGCATCCTGTGTAATTTCCCCAGCTTACCCCGATTGCTTTTGACCATGACCCTCCGAACGCTTACAATTGCTAGGTGATGGGTGGTTCACGCCCAGCTAGAAATTGGAATCCAAAAATCGCACCAGGAGGCGTTCACCATGTACAGCTTAATTCTTATGACCGCGATGGCAGGCACCCCAGATGTGGCCAGTTTTAACTGGGAGAACGGCGGGTGTTACGGTTCGGGTGGCGGGATCAGCGTCGGCTGCACCGGGTATGCACCAGCAGCATGTTACGGGTCGTGTGGCGGTTATTCGTGTGGCGGCTACGGCGGCCCACTTTTCCCACGAGCGGCTGCGTTTGCCCGCTTCACAGCACGAGCTACGGTGGGGACACTTGCGACAGTCCTGCGGCCCTTCAGCGGCTACGGCTGTGGCGGTTGCTACGGGTCATCCTGTTACGGCAGTTCGTGCTACGGGTCATCGTGCCTTGGCTCTAGTAACTATGGCTCCGCCGCTTACGGTGGCTGCTATGGAACCGGCTACAGCACCGGCGGCATCGGTTATGCCCCAATGCAATCCGGCGGAGCGGGGTGCTTCGGTTCCAGTGAAGGCGTGATGATGAGTGAAGCCGAATCGTTCCCGAGGCAGTATTCGCAAGTTCCAACATTCACCAACACCGTCGTTGCCGCAAAACCCGTTGAAATGCTAACACCCACCGTTGCGAACCTCAGCATCGAGTTACCTGCAACCGCGAAGCTGTTCGTCGATGGTCAACTCATCTCCGGTTCCGGTGAGAAGCGTCAGTTCCACACCCCCGCATTGCCCAAAGGCCAAGCCTACTACTACGATGTGAAAGCCGAGATCGAAGTGAACGGCAAAACCGAAGTCGAAGAAAAGCGAGTCGTCCTGAAAGCCGGCGATGAACTGAAAGAATCCTTCCCCAAACTCTTCGCCGCCCTCAAAGCCAACGGCACCACGAGCGTGGCCGCGAAGTAACGATTTTCCCGGCGAACCGGCTGCGTAAGCTGTCGGGTGTTTCGACTGAATCCTTTGCAACGAATCAGGAATTCGGAGCCGTACCACCTGGCGTCACGGGTGTGGGTAACGATCGCATTTCGGTGATATGGACTAACGCAACGTGCGTTGCACCATCAATATGGGCGGGATTCTCCGCGCTGGGCGTTCCTATGATTACGAATCGTCGCCCGACAAGTACCAAATCGGGGTGATACACGTCGTAGGTCTGCCCCGTGGTTGTCACCATTCGTAGCGGCTCAAACGGTTGCCCGCGGAGTCTCGCCTGGATATCGTCCGCTGTGAAAATCATCGCTGGTCTCCTTTTTGATGACTGATTGTAGCAGATGAAACCCCACCCCCTAGCCCCCTCCCCGACGCGGAGAGGGGGAACAAGAGTTCTTCTCTCCCCCCGCGTGCGGGGGGATTAAGGGGGGTCGAACCGGCCACACGTTTCGATAACCGTCCTGTGTCGGGTGGTAGTTCGGACCCCACCCCGGCCCTCCCCGCAGACGGGGAGGGAGGTAGAGTGGTCTGGCTCCCCTCTCCGCGTCGGAGAGGGGTTGGGGGTGAGGTTGCATTTCGCACCCGCCACGGTCCGGAACCGCCTGGCACGACGGCCCGGCGATCCCTCGGCTTAGCTCAGACCTGCGGCACAACGCAAGCCAAGGATGCGACTCCGATCCGACGGGACGCCCCAATAGCGGTTCGCCGACCGGCAGCCCGTGGCGGTGCTGCTCCAGCTCCCGCCGCGAAGCACACGGTACGAGCCGCTTTTCGGGCCGGTCGGGTCTTGGCAGTCTCCCCGTTGATACGCATTTTCATCGTACCAGTCCAAACACCACTCCCAAACATTGCCATGACAATCGCATAAATTCCATGCGTTTGGTAACAGTTCACCGACGGAATGCGCTTCACGGTAACTGTTGCTATCGCACCAACCGACCCGGTGCAGGGCAGCTTCGTCGTCGCCGTTGCAATAGTCCGTCGTACTCCCGGCGCGGCAGAAATATTCCCATTCGGCTTCCGTCGGCAAGCGAATTTCCCGGCCACACAGCTTCGACAGCTTGACACAAAACTCCTGCGAATCGCTCCAGTTCAATTTCTCGACTGGCCGTTTCGGTCCCTTGAAGTGGCTCGGGTTCGTGCCCACCACCGCTTGATACTGCTCCTGCGTGACCGGGAAAACGCCCGCATAAAAGCCCTTGGTTAACGTGACGGTGTGAACTGGTTTTTCGATGTCGTATGCCGAACCACCCATGCGGAAATTCCCCGGTGGGCAATACGAGAACGCCATCGACAACCCGCCGGGCAGCGGAATTTTCAAGTCATCATCCTTTAACACTGGCTTGGCGATGGGTGGTCGAGGCGACACGACGGGGTAAACTTCGATCGGCGCCGGTTTGATATTTCCCAAGTGGTTGTTGCCCGCATTCAAAACCTTCAACACTGGTTTAGCAATGCGTGGCGGAGGAGGCGGCGCAACGGGTTGGAGTGCGATTGGTTCGGGTTCGGACTTCGCTTTTGCTTTCCCCAACTCATTCAGTTCGCTCATGAACGCCGTTGCGGTTGCCGGGCGGTCGTCCAATTCTTCGGAGGCGCAGCGGAGGATCAGGTCGGCGACTTCGTCGGCGACGGCCATTCGCTTGAGGGCGTGGGTCGCGCCGGTGCCGGGGCCGCTGTCGAGCTTGCCGGTCAGCATTTGGTACGCGATGACGCCGAGGGCGTGAACGTCGTCGCGGGGGTCGGGGGCGTCGCCGCGGCGCTGTTGCGGGCTGCTGTAGATCGGCGTGTGCGACCCGCGCAGGTAACTCAACAGCCGCCCGCCGCGCGTGCTTTGCCCGGTCCGTTCCTGGCGGTTGGTTTCCTTCGCGGTCACGGAGCCGATGCCGAAGTCCGTGATCCGCAGACGCTTCCTCGCGGCGTCCAGCAGGATGTTCGACGGCTTCAAGTCGCGGTGGGCGATTGGGTGGGGCAGTGAGTGGAAGAACCCGATCGCGCCTGCGAGTTGTCGGATGGCCGCGACCACCTGCGGCAACCGCGCGTCGTTGGTCATCCCCGCCAGGGAGTGAATCCAGTCCGTCAAGCTCCCGCCGCTGACGTACTCGAACTGCAACCACGGCGTGTCCCCGTCGAGGTGGATGTCCGTTAGCGGCACGATGTTCGGGTGCGACCCGGCTTCCATGACGCGGTTAATCAGGTCCGCTTCGTGAATCAGGTCGCGCCCCGTTTGTCCGAAGCAGAATTTAATCGCACCGGAAAACGAGTTGATGCGGGTATCTCGGGCGTACCACACTTCGCCAAAGCCGCCCATGCCTAACAGTCGTTCCAGCACTCGTCCGGGTCTGTTCGGCACACACATTCCAGGCCGGAATCGGGGCGGACGCGGCGGGAGAACTTTCACGATGTCCTCGGCGCTGTTCACTGCGAAGTTTTGCGGCACCGTCGTCCCGGTCGGGTCTTCGGCCCGTTTCAACGATTGCCGCAACGCTTCCGGAATGCCGGTCAGGTATTGCACGAGGTCGATGATCTCGTCGTCCGTCGGCGCCGCGACGTTGTGCCCCGCCGGAACCCGAGCGGCGACTTCGTTCACAATTTCGACCAACTCGACGCGAATCTCGTCGATCTTGGCGTTCGCCAACTGCTGGAAGTCCGCCTGCTGCTGCTGAACCCGGCGCCGCTCCTTGTACTTCTTGAACGCACTCTCGCCAACGGCATAAACAAACGGCCCGCCCGGCACCATGTGGGCCAGCCCCTGAATACCGTTCTCCACAACGGCTTCCGCCACGCACTGGAAAAATTCACGCACGGGATGCTCCGCTTCGCTGGTGGGATCGAGTCGATTCGGGGGTATTCGCCCGACGTGTTCAACAATTTACCCGATTGCCCCGGTGGCGTGAACAAGTAGATCGAGACAATTCTCATCCCGTGACAGCTTCCCGCCCCTGTCCGATATCACTTCTTTCACTCGGCAAGAAGATTTCGAGAAATTCCACTCGCAATTGACTTTTAGGCACGATACAGTCTGACCGTCGATCTCTTTCGCTGGCATTGTCCGGGATGTCATCACTCGCACCTGTCATCGCGGTCAGCCGTCCTCTTCCCCCCGTTCTGAGGTTGTCATGGTCCCACGTGTTCGTCGGGCAGTCCGCCCAGGGTTTACACTGATTGAGTTGTTGGTGGTGATTGCGATCATCGCAATCCTAATCGGGTTGCTGTTACCCGCCGTGCAAAAAGTGCGTGAAGCCGCCGCTCGCGCGCAGTGTCAGAACAACCTGAAACAGATCGGGTTGGCGCTGCACAACTACGAAAGCACCAACGGGAAGCTCCCGGCCTGGGGCTACGACTTCGCATCAAACCCTCGCCCGGCAAACCCTTACGGGCCGCAGACCCAGGGGTTCACCGCCACGGTCATGATTGCGGAGTACATCGAGCAAGGAAATCTTGCTAACTTGGTGAACCGGCAAATCTCGATTCTGGACCCTTTGAATCTGCCGGCGCCTGCACCAGGCGCCACCAACATCGCCGGATCGACACCCGTGAAGGTGTTCCTGTGTCCGTCCACACCCGGTGGCGAGCAACTGGCCAACTATGACATCATTATGAGTGGTTATTTTGGCAATGTGGGTCACCGGTATTCTCGCGTGGACTACTGGCCGTTCACGGGCGTTGACGACACGTTGTACAGTGCGAGCCGGTGTAACCTCGGCACCCCGCCGGCCAATGTCAGGAACTCGGCGGCGCTTAGCCCGAAGGGTGCGAACGGCCCGAATAGCGGCAACCCGCTTATATCGATTACGGACGGGACCAGCAACACGTTGCTGTTCACGGAAATCGCGGGCCGTGGCGTGTCCGCGTTCATCCGCGGCAAAGCCGTCGCCGCGATACCGTCAACCGCCGCTGCGCTGATTGCCGCAAATGTGATCACACCATTGAGTGGTCAGGGCGACGCGACCCAGTACATTCGGGGTGCGTGGGCCGACCAGAACGGCGTGACCTACATGCGGGGCTACACGGTCAACGCCGCCGGTACGCAAGTCAATGCGACGACGGGTTGCGACATCATGAACGTGACCAACCACGCCGCACCGTACTCGGCCCACACGGGCGGTTGTAACATGCTCCGGTGTGACGGGTCCGTCGGGTTCCTGCGATCGAGTATTTCCGCCGCATCACTGATCGCCTTCATCACCCGCAGCGGTGGCGAAGTGTTTAATTTGGACTAGACGTGAACTGAGTTGTCGGGAGTGCGGGTTGAAGGTTCAACCCGCACTCCCATTTCTGGACTTGAGTCTTACTTGTCGCCACAAATACAGCCGCCATCCGAAATCGGATGGCGGCTGTATTGGATCGGAATCAAATCACTTCGTCGTCAGTTCAAACAGCGTCAGTTCTTGGGGCTTCTTCTCGATCGTGACTTTCAACCCGGACAGTTCCTTGGAGTTGTACTTCCCTTTCAATCGGTCGGGACCGTCAAACTGATTCTTCAGCAGTCCGGAGCGTTGCCGCCATGTGATCGTGACGGCGTACTCACCGGCGGGTGCGCCGTCGTCGTCGCCGTAGGTCGAGAGCTTGAACTTGCCAGTATCGTCCGTCATCGCCAGCGGGATCACGCGGTTCGGGCCTTCGTGATCGGCGGGGTCGGCCGAGTGAAGCTGAATCATGGCATCGGCAACGGGTTTCCCATCGACGTGAATGGTGCCCGCGACCGGGTAACAGGTTTTGCGACCGTTGCCGCAAGACGCTGTCACCAGAGCCAACATCGCCAAGAAAAGCCCCGCCCCGGTTCGCACCGAGACGAGGCGGAAGTGTGTCAACTGGGGCATCACGTTAAGTCTCTCAAATGACCAGGTTTTGGTGCTGTGTGGAAGTCACCTGGGGTGTCGCTGCGCTCAACCCCAGGCTAATGGTTGAAATCCCTTCGGGATAAAAGCAAGTCGAGGCATCCTGTAGGGATGCCAGCGATTAGCCTGGGGTCGCGTTTCGCGCACCCCAGGATTTGTTGGCATCGCCAAGTTAGAAGCTTGGAACGACTTCACCCTTGGCGGCAGTGACAATGTTGGCGACCGTCTTGGGGTCCGTGCTTTGCGTGAGGAATCGCACGGACCCGTCTGCAAACGCCACGTTCACACCACTGGTGTGGAACGAGTACATCCCCTTGCCATACTCGTTGGTGCAGTTAATGACGCAGGCACCGGCACCCGTGCCGTTGGGTAGACTGCCGCCGAACCAGTTTTCGCCGTTGATCGGGTCGCCCCACCCGCCGCCGAGGTTCAAGCCGGTCACCTTTTGCCCGAGCCGGTACAGATCGTTTCGCCCGGCGGCTTCAGCGATCATGACCGTGTTGGACGTACCGTCCGTGATCGCCAAAATTTGGTGCTTCAAGTTAGCCCGGATGACGCCGTGGCGGTCGCCGCCCGCCGTCCCCGGTGTGAAGATGATGTCCCACAGGCTGCCGAGGATGCCGCTCGTCGGGGCGTAATCGCTGCACGCCGCTGCGAAAGCGGGGATACCGGGTATCACGCCAGCGGGCGTGTTGTTCAGTCGGTTCTGGCTCGGTGTGGACGGGCACTGGAAGACCTTCAGTTGGTTCTGAATCACCGCCGTATTGGGGGGCAAAAAGGCGTGTTGGGTCTGGCTGTACGAGGCGTACAGCGGCCCTTGTTCGACGTAAGGCAGGATGCGCATGCCCCAGGCGTGAACGAACGGTTCGGCGGCAGTGGGTGGGTACGTGTAGGCCTGCGGGAAGCCGTTGTTCACGTCATGGTAACTGTGCAGTGCGAGTCCGAGTTGTTTCAGGTTGTTCTGGCACTGCGCACGGGCTGCTGCCTCGCGCACTTTTTGGACGGCGGGAAGAAGTAAACCAATCAGGATCGCAATAATTGCGATGACGACCAACAATTCAATCAGGGTAAATCCACGACGACGACGCATGATTTTCTCCGACAACGGAAGAGGGAATGCCACAAGAGAACACTGCCTTGTACCACTTTCCCAGTTGCAAAACAATAAATATCGCAAAATAGTTCCAAATAGGGGTAGGCGTCACGATTGCGGGTGGGAAATTTGTTCCCGTTTGCAGACGACTGGTTTTCAACCCCAACGGGGTTGTTCCCTTAGCCCAGGGTTGCGGGCCGCAGGTCCGTTACCCTGGGAGGCTTCCGCCATTTACACACAAGTATTTGCGGCAATCCGCTTTTGGGCCACCCGATCGGCATGGCAGTTGCGCCGCAGTTTCGGGTTCGACCGCCGATTCTCTCCGAGTCCGACCCCTGACGCACCGCATCGCCGACGAACGCGACGGCATCGACCGGACGGATCAACGGTTGAACCGACGCCCGCAACAACTCCTCGAACCCCTCGTGGCTCAGCCCGAAGCCAGCCTCAACGCGGCCTGCGAGACGTGGTCCGAAACGCAGGCCGCCTACCGATTCTGCGATCACCCCACCGTCACCCCCGAAGCCATCCACCAACCCCACTCTCAGGCTACGCTCGGACGCATTCGACAACACCCCGTCATCTTGGATGTCCAAGACACCACCGAACGCGACGACACGAAGCACCCGCCCAAGGACGTGCGGGGCCTCGCCCGTGAGCACAGGCGCGGCCGGTCCGCGCACGGCCGATTCGCCGTCACGCCGAACAAGCCGAACCGGGGTCTGCTCGGGATCGCGTCTTTCGGCCGCGCGGCCGAGACGCGCGGCCGGAGCGTGACACGACGGCACTGGCCCATCGAGGAGACGGAACGTCTGCGCGGGTTGGAGGGGTATCGCGGGGCCGGCCGATTGGCGGCGGCGTGTCCGCAGACGCCGGTCGTCCGCGTCGCGGATCGCGAGGCGGACAGCGACGACCTGTTCGTGGAAGCGGCAAGTGTGAGCGGTCCGCGGGCGGCGTTTTTGATTCGGGCCAAGCCGGTGCGTCGCACGACGGAACCGGCTCCGGAGGCGGGTCCGGAGGCGGATCGGACAGTCCTCGCGGAGGTGTCGGCGGCGGCGGTGCGGGAGCGAAAACCGGTGGCGGTGCCCACGCCGCCGAAGCGGACGGCGCGCACGGCCACACTGGACATTCGGGCAAAAGCGGTGACGGTGCTGCCGCCGGTCGCGCGGTCGCACGTACCGTCGGTGACGGTGCACGTGGTGCTGGTGCGGGAGGTGGGCGGCCCGAACGACGGCACGGATGTGGCGTGGCTGTGGCGGACGAGTCGGCCGATTGCGACGGCGGCGGCGATCGGGTTGATCGGGCCGGATTCTGTGGCCCGCTGGGCGGCGGCGAGTGATTTTCGCGTGTGGAAGACGGGTTGTCGGGTGGAAGACATTCCGTTGGAGACGGTGTCGCGGCGGAAGACTTGTTTGCTGTTGTCTGCGACCATCGCGTGGCGGATTGTGTCGGTGACGGACGAGTCGCGGGAGCGTCCGCGTGCGAGTTGCGAGACGGTGTTTTCGGTGGGGGAGTGGCCGATGGTGTGGCGGGTGGTGAAGGGTGGTGCGTTGCCGTCGAGTCCGCCGTGCGTGGAGGAGTTCTTGCGTCTGTTGGCACAGTTGGGCGGCGACAACAATCGAAACGGGGATGGCCCACCCGGACCGCAATCGCTCTGGTGGGGCCTGCGTCGTCTGTCCGATTTCCTGATCGCGGAGAACGTCCTCGCCTCCGGGCCAAAAAAA
>JAYVXO010000139.1:0-16188 GCA_043785105.1 Fimbriiglobus sp. | reverse complement strand
ACACGCTCGGTAGCCAATCCATCTCGATTACCGATCTGGCCACTCCGGGCCTGAACGCAAAGGTGATCGTCATCGTGAACACGACGGGCGGCGGCGGCGGCGGCAGCGGCGGCAGTGGTGGCGGTGGTAAGCCGTAACAAGTCGTGGAATATGTTGTCAGAAATCATTCATCTGCGCGGTCTGGGGGATTCCCAGACCGCGTTTTTTGTACGTCATGATTGCTGTCAATCGAACCCACAGTTTCAAGGCCGTGGCGTGATCGGACCCGTCACAATCTCAAACGTTCAGCAGTGCGGAGTTGGTGTACGCGGTTCCGATGCTGTTGGTGAAGACGGCCCGGTAGCGATAGCCTCGCATCGCGGTAGTCACCGGAAAGGAAAGCGTTGTGCTTGTAGCACCGCTGATGTTGATAAATGTTAAACCACCGTCGGTGCTGATCTGCCATTGCACGGTCGGAGTGGGATTGCCAGTCGCTGCTGCCGTGAACGTCACGCGACTCCCGGCGGTCACTGTTTGATCGGTCGGATTGATGGTGACGAGCGGCGGCCATTGGACCGTGAGCGTCGCGGCGGATGTCGTGGCAGTCCCTACGCTATTCGTGAAGACGGCACGATACCGATACCCGTTGAGTGCGGATGACGTGGTGATCGTCAGTGTCGGATTCGTCGCCCCGGTGATGTTCGCGTAACTCGTGCCGCCGTTAGTGCTGACTTGCCACTGCACCGTCGGCGTCGGGTTCCCGGTCGCCGCAGCCGTAAACGTGACACTGTTCCCGGACCGAATCGTCTGGCTCGTCGGGTTTGTCGATACAGCTGGCGCGAACTGCACGGTCAATGTCGCCGCCGTGGTCGTCGCTGTGCCGATGCTGTTGGTGAACACAGCCCGGTAGAGATTACCGTTCTGGGCCGTCGCGGTTGTGAAACTGTAAGTCGTTCCCGTTGCGCCTGCGATGTTCGTGAAGGTCGCGCCGCCGTTGGTGCTGACTTGCCATTGCACGGTCGGGGTCGGGTTGCCCGTCGCCGCTGTTGTGAACGTCACGTTGTTCCCAGAACGGATCGTCTGGCTTGTTGGGTTGGTCGAAACGACGGGCGCGAACTGGACGGTCAAGATTGCTGCGGTGGTTGTTGCCGTCCCGACGCTGTTGGTGAACACGGCCCGATAGCGGTAGGCGTTTTGCGTGGCCGTTGTGGTGATCGTCAACGTCGCACTCGTTGCCCCTACAAGATTCGTGTAAGACGTGCCGCCGTTGGTGCTGACTTGCCATTGCACGGTCGGCGTCGGGTTGCCGTTTGCCGCCGCAGTGAATGTGATGGTGCCGCCAGCCGTGACTGTCTGGGAAACCGGGTTCGTCGTCACGCTAGGAGCGACCAACGGGGCGATCACGTTGAGCGTTCCGGTGCCGTTGGTCGCGGCGTTGAAACCGACCGTATCCCCGGCGAAGGAATACGTAATCGCGTAGGTTCCGATGGGAAGGGTGCCGGTGGGGAAACCGACGGAGAACGTGCCGGTTGCGTTAACGGTTGCCGTTCGCGTCACGCCGTTGATGACGATCGAAACCAAGTCGCCGGTCGGATACACGGTCCCCGCCACAAGGCGGCCCGAAACCGTGGTCGTTGCGGTCCCGACGACGACCGTCGGCGAACTCAAGTTGCTAAAGCTTGGTGTGACCTTGTCGATGGTGACGAAGCCGCTTGCGTAGCTGTCGGTGTAGTTGGGGTCGGCACTTGCGAAGTACGCATCAACGACGTAAGTTCCGGCATTTCTCGGGGGCGTGGTCAAGCCGTTGTAATTGAAGGTGAACGACCCGGCGACCGGGGTGACGCCGTCAAGCCCATACGCGATAGCAAGGGCGTCGTGCCGCTGGCCGTCGTAGTTGAACACGCCGTAAGTGACGACCGTCGGCGTGGCGGGGTCGATTTGGAGATAGGTGTAGCCCGTCGCGTTGGCGTAGTTCGGGTCGGTGCTGACGTAATCGGCCTGAATGAAGTAAGACCCAACATCAACGGGCGGTAATAGCAACGGAATCGTGTAGGTGTATGTGACCGGATCGTAGGCGTAGTAGGACAACGTGACCGACCCGCCGGGGACCGAACCGGCAACACCGTAGGCGGTCGCCGTGGCGCCGAACGGCAACCCGGTGTATGTCCCGTAATACTGGCCATACCAATAGGGATAGGCCGGGGTGTTCACGACGACAGCAACGTAAGGGATGTACGCAGCAATGGTGAGCGATGCCGTGAACACGGTGCTCGCGTAATTCGGGTCGGCACTCGTGAACGTCGCGGTGACCGCGTAGCCCCCGGCGTTCGTCGGCGTGCCGATCGGGGTGAACGTGAACGCAAACGTACCGGGAACAGTGACGCCAGCAATCCCGTAAGCAATCGCCGTCGCTTCATGTGAAGATCCGTCATAAATGATGGACGGTGTTGGCCCCCAACCGGGGTAGGTGAACCAACCGATGTCCGCCGTCGGAGCAGCCTGGTTGATTGTGAACAATCGACTGACCGAGTCGTCCCGATAGGCCGGATCGCCGCTGGCGAACGTGGCCACTACGGTGTAGACACCAGCAGCCGTCGGTGGCGTTGGCGAGCCGTTGTAGGTGTACGAAAACGTGCCGGCCAACGGTGTGTTTCCGGCACCCTTGGCCGTGGCGGTCACGGGGTGCGGTGTCGTGTCGTAAGTGAACGGCCCGCCAACGATCGTCAGCGTCGGAACCTGCGTGCCGGTACTCCGGATGACGAGCGTGCCCGATTTCGTGGCGTTCGTGTAGTACGGGTCGGCGCTCGTGAATGTTGCGATCACGGCAATGATGCCCGGATTCGTCGGCACCGTCGGAGAGCCGTTGTAAGTGAAGGAGAATACGCCGCTGACTGGTGTGATCCCGTCAACGCCGACCGCCGTGGCTGTCACGGCGTGGGGCAGCCCGTCGTAGTCGAACGGGCCGCCGCCGATTGCCACCACGGGGGCGGCGGGGTTGATCGTGATGCTGCCGGTGCCTTCGGTTTCGGCGTAATATGGGTTGGCGCTGGTGAAGGCGGCGACGACGACGTAGGTTCCAGGTGTGGTCGGTTCAACGGGTGACCCGTTGTAGGTCAAGGTGAAGCTCCCGGTGACCTGCGTGACACCGTTCGTGCCGAGTGCAATTGCCGTGGCTACTTGCGGTGTACCGTCGTAGGTGAACGGGCCGCCGCTGATGACGATTGTGGGAACCGCTGCCGCCGTCGTGAACGACGTTCGCCCGGCCCACCCGGTTCGGTTGGTGGCGTCGTAGGGCGTCACGGCGACGTTGATGAGCTTGTTCGCCGGGAGTCCCGTCATCACAAGACTCGTGGCCGTCGAAGCCGCCGGGAAAGTCAAGGTGTGTGTTGTGATGAACCGACCGCTCCGCACCGAATAGGAGGCCGTGACCGTGTAACCCGCGATCGGTTCCGACGCCACCGCCGGGCCGACCCAGGACACTGTGGCGGACGTGGTGCGGACGTGTGAAATCGCAACACTCTGCGGTGCCGCCGCGAACGCGACCGGGATACTCACGGTCGTGCTGGTACTGCCCGCGTAGTTCGTGATTTGAACTGAGGCGCTAGCAGTGCCAATGTCCGCTAAGGTCGGGGTCCACGTCAGTAACCCGGTTGCGGCATCGACCGACATTCCGGCGACGCCGCTGAGGAGTGAATAGGTCACGGGCGACGTGTTATACACGTCGGGCACCTGTGAAAATTGTAGGCTGTGCGGCTGCGTCGCAACGGCTTGGCCGGTCGCGCCGGAGGTGATGTACGGGACGTTGGCCCTGACCTGGACCGCCACAATGACCGTGACCGAGCCGAGCACGTGGTCGATCCGGAACGTGAAGTAATCGGCCCCTACGTCCGCGTCGATCGGCGTCCACGTCACGAGGCCGGTGGTGGGGTTCACGGTCATCCCGTTGGCGGGATCCAGCGCGGTGTATGTAAACGTGGCCGGGTTGGCACTCGCGCTCAACGTAAAGGACAGCGGGTGATTCGCCGCGACGGACACGGTCGTCGGCCCCGTGTAGATGATCGGACTTTGCGTCGTGGCGCTGACGGGCGCCGAACGGGTCGATTCGTTGCCGGAGGCGTTGTACGCCGACACGACGTATTGGTACGAGTAGCCCGCGCTCAGTCCGGAGATCGTGGCGGACGTGCCAGTGACATCAGAGACTTTTGTGTAAACCGTCGTGTTGCCACGCCACCCGGTGTGCGTGACCCGGTACACACGGTATCCGGCGACGCCGATCGAATCGGTGGACGCATTCCAGGCCAGTGAAACGGAGTTGGTCGTCACTCTTGAGACGACTAGCCCCGTCGGGGTCGTCGGCGCGGGTGTCAAGGCTCGCACGCTGAACGTTTGATCTTTCGACCCGGCAAAGTTCACCGCCCGAACTGTTACGCTATTCAAACCAGCTTGAGCCACCGTCGGCGTCCAAGTGATGAGTCCACGCCCCGAGTCAATGGTCATGCCCGTCGGTGCAGAAACCAGGGCGTAGGTTGCTTGCGGGTTCCCCGTCGTGGCGATTTGGTAACTGTACGTCGCACCAACCAGGACCGAGGCGGGGGCAGTTGAAGTAAAGACCGGCGCGGCGTCTGGGGCGTTCAGCACTTGGCTCACGGAGACGGTGCTGACTGCGACGTGATTTTGGTCGTAGCCACCCATGACGACGATGTGACCCAACGAATCACTGGAGACCGCCAATCCACTGAGCGGTCGCGGGAGGTCGGTTTCGATCGTCCACGAATTCGTCGCGGGATCATACGCCTGCACCGTGGCCAGCGTCGTTCCTCCCGCCGTTCCGCCCAACACGTAGATTTTGCCGTTCGACGCGAGGACCGCAGCGCCGTCCCGTTCCGCCACGGGCATCGGGGCTACGGTGTCCCACGTGTTGGTCGCCATTGTGTACCGATAGACCGTGGTTGTCACGGCCCCGCCCGCGTCCACGCCGCTGAACGTCAGCAGGTGCCCGTTGCCGTCGTTGACCGCTGCTTCGGAGTAGAGCGATTGGGGTAAATTCGCCGCCGATTGCCAAGTAGCGGTAGTCGCGTCGTAATTCGTGACCGACGACAGCGGGGCGTTTTGGTCATTCAGACCGCCGATGGCGAAGGGATGACCCGTGTCATCTGAAGCGTAGCCGAACAGCGTGCGGGGAGGGGTCATCACGGTCGCGTCTTGCACGTTGTCGATGTTGTACGGGTCGTAGGTCAGCGCCTCGCCCAGCACCGCGGTCCCGTTCTGGCCGCCGTAGACGAGATAATTGGTTGGCGTGACTCCAACACCGGCATACGTTCTCGCTATGTCGATCGGCGAAGCGGTCCCCCACGCGGTCCCACCTGGAGTGAGTTGATTGACGACGGTGGTTCCGCCGCCGATCAAGAGGATTGCGTACCCCGTTTCAATCGCCGACGCCCCGGCACGTGCTGCGGGTAGGTCCACGCCCACCGACCATGTCAATGGCGCCATGAGCGAGCGATCTTCTAAGAAGTCCAAGCCCAACTGTTGGCGTGGTGACTGTCGAACGCTTTCTCGATTTGTCATTCTGAATCGAATCAGGCGGGATAGTTTACGTAACATGACGCAACTCCTTAGGCTGAGCGTTGGACCGCTAGCGAATGATTCGTAGTGCGAAATCGCCTACGGAATGATGCTCAGTCAGGCACTTGAGCAGTACCTGTTATCATTTAGGGCTGAAAACAGTCATGCGATCCGCCACAAATTTTCAAAACGCGATCGGCTGTCGTCGGACGTGACAGCGCGTCAGGAAATTTCAAGATTGCTTGGCGGTAATTCCTACGCTGTCGGACTCTGACAGTACGGGAGAATTGACTCGATGGACGAAACCAGGGGCCATCCACCGGACGGATTGGACCAAGACGGCGTCACGACGGACCAGTCGTTGATCCGGCGCGTCCATGCCGGCGAATCGGCCGCTGCCACAACCCTGTATGACCGCTACGCCGCCCGCCTCTTCTCACTCGCGCGGGCTAACACCGGTGCGGACTTGTCGTCGCGGTTTGACCCAGAGGACATTCTTCAGTCGGTGTTTCGGACCTTTTTCCGACGGGTGGAACGAGGCGACTACGATCTTCTCGATGACGAAAGCCTATGGAAACTGCTGCTAGTCATCACGTTGAACAAGTTGCGGTCGAAAGGTTCCCACCACCGGGCGGAGAAACGCGACGTTCGCCACACGAAGGACGGTGCGATCGCGGACTTCGCACTTCAAACGATTCAAGCGAGTGATGAAATTGCGTTGGCCGATTTACGAATGGCCGTTGACGAATTGCTGTCGTCGCTCCCGGAGTCGCAACGGATGATCTTGGAGCTTCGGATGCAGGGGGACAAGGTCGTCGAAATTGCCGCCAAAACGGGGCGATCGAAGCGCACCGTCGAACGCGCGATTCAGGACTTTTCCGCCCAGATGCGCCGACAGATTGAGATGGAGACCGGGTCATGATGAAGGCAACCGCGAATTGGGCGGAAGTGGATTCCTACATCGCAAGGCTGGAACAGTGCCACGTGGTCCAGGGATCGGCTCGGGTTGCGGATTTTCTACCGCCGGCCGACCACCCGCTTTACCCGGAGATTCTGGTCGAGTTGGTCCTCGTCGATCTGGAGTTGTGCTGGTCGAACGGGACGCACCGAACGGCGGCAGAGTACCTGAAGGAATACCCGGAGTTGGGGCGGTCCCCCGAATCGGTCCGACAACTCGCGTTTGAAGAGTACCGCGCACGGCGGCAGAACGGCGAGCAACCGTCGCCGGATTCGTTCCGCATTCGGTACAGCATTGACACGTCCGGTTGGCCCACCGGGACTGAACACACGTCTCTATCTCGCTCAACCACCTTCGATGACCGCGCTCAAATCACGACGGTCAACGACTCGCCCGAAAAAGTCGTGCCGGAAACGGCGGAAAGCCCCGGCGAGGTCATCGAATACGTCTCGGCATACGACCCGGACGCGGGGCGGCGGCTCGCGGAAGCACTCGCGCTCCTCGAAGACCAACACAGGGAGTTCCTCGGTTACCAACTGATTCGGGAGTTGGGACGAGGCGCGTTCGCACGGGTTTTCCTGGCGCGGCAACTGGATCTGGCCGATCGACTGGTTGTCATCAAGGTCGCCGCCGACTTGCGGGGCGAACCGGAAACACTGGCCCGGCTCCAGCACGAACACATCGTGCCGATCTTCGCCGTCCACAAAGCCGGACCGCTCCGCGCGTTTTGCATGCCCTACTTCGGGTCGGTGACGCTCGCCGATGTCTTAGGTGAGGTTCAAAAGCTCCCGTGTGTGCCGCGAACCGGCGAACGACTCGATGCGTTACTTTCGGCCAGCCGATCCCGGCTGGGGCTTGCCGTTCCGCCATCGAACGTGGCCAAGGACTTGTGGAGCCAACATCAATACGCGGATGTGGTGTTGGAACTACTCGTCAAAATTGCGAAGGGGTTGGCGTTCGCTCACGAACGCGGGGTTCTCCACCTCGACTTGAAGCCGGCTAACATTCTCTTGTCTGACGATGGTGAGCCGTTCCTCTTGGACTTCAACTTGTCCGTTGACCCAGCCCTTCGGGAGCGGACCAGTACCGCGTACATCGGCGGCACGCTGCCGTACATGTCAGTGCAACGACTCGCCTCACTCCAGAAGGGCGTGCAGCACGAGACGCCACAAGACGATGTCTACTCGTTCGGCCTCATCGCCCACGAGTTATTGAGCGGCAAGCCCTCCGCGACGGTCAAATCCGCTCCCGTCGAGCAAGTTCTCCAGGAGATGATCGCGCTACGACGCGATCCGCCGGGTGATGTCCGAGCCGTGAACTCCCAGGTCACGCCGGGGCTGGCTTCGATCGTCGCCAAGTGCCTCGCCACCGCCGCCGCGGAACGATACCCGTCCGCGTCCGAACTCGTGGAAGACCTTCACAGGCAGCAAACGCACCAGCCGCTACGGTACGCGCGAAATCGTTCCCCGAAGGAACTGTTGAATAAGTGGTCCCATCGGCATCCGCGATTGGCGTCCGGGTACTTTGTCGGTGTCGTTGCCGCCGCGTTGTTGTTCATGACCGGCCTCGTGATCGTCCGTGAAGTCTCGCACCGCGAAGGCGTGCAACAACGAAACAACTTCCTCGAATTCTCTGCGGAATACGACGCGGCGAAGTTGTTCCTCTCGACCCCGGCGCCAGACCGGCACGAAACCAAACGGGGTCTCGAACTCGCCCGAAAGGCATTCGCACGATTCCCGGTTGCCCCCGATCCGCTCGGCACGATCACGCACGCTTCCCGGTTGGATGGTGCGGAACGTGCCAAACTCCGACACGAGATTTTCGATCTGCATCTACTCGCCGCGCGTGCCGAACGACTGGTCGGGTTGCTGGAGCCGGAGCGTCGAAAAGATGCGTGGGCCGAATCCGATCGGTTCAACGCGATCGCCGAAAAACTGGCTACCGACGACGGCACACACCGTCTGGTTTCGCTCCAGCGTGCGGCCTTGTCGCAACTATCCGGTCAGGCCCGTGGGGCGTTCACCCCTGCCGACTTTCCCGGTCCCGATGCGACCAGCACGCCGCGCGAATTGCGACTCGCGGCGGCGTATGCGATTGACCGGAAGCAGTACAAGAACGCCGAACAATGGCTGTCCGCCGCGACCCGAAAAGACCCGACCGATCCCATCGGGTGGTTTTTACTCGGGTGGAGCCAGGACAAGCGCAAGCAACCACTAGACGCGGTCGCAAGCTATTCCGCGTTGATCGCCCTGCGACCGCAATCCCCCGTCGCCTATTACCGTCGCGGCGCCGCCTTCGCGGAAGCGAAACGGTGGGGCGAAGCCATTGCCAATTATGACGAAGCGATTGGGTACGATCCGGCTTATGTCGCCTGCTGTGTCGATCGCGGCTTGGCGAAGCTCGGTTCGGGTGACCTTCGCGGGGCCGAATCGGACTTCACCCTCGCGTTGGACCTCGACGGCACCCCGACGCGGGTTTATTTCCTGCGGTCCGCCGTGCGGATGCGGTTGAAAAATCGTGACGGTTCGACGAAAGACCGGGCAGAAGGGTTAAAACTCCGACCGAACGATGAGTTGAGCTGGATCTGTCGTGGTGTTCAGAAAATAGTGACCGATCCCAAAGGGGCGCTCGCCGATTTCGACGAGGCCCTGGTGCTGAACCCCAACTCGGTTGCCGCACAAGAAAACAAAGCCCACGTGTTGGCGGAGAAGTTCGGCGATCTGGATTCCGCGGTACACGTTCTGAATTCCGCCGTTCTTAACGACCCGGACAACGCTCTCGTCCGTGCGGGCCGGGGCGTATTACTCGCCAGACAGGGCAAAGCCACGGACGCGATTTCGGACGCACGGTCTGCACTCAAGAACGCCCCAGACCCGGCGGTGCAATATCAAGCGGCGTGCGTATACTCACTGCTGGCTGGCGAAAACAAAAACTATTTGAATGAGGCCGTTCGGCTTCTATCAACCGCCCTCGCCGGTGGGTTCGGGCGTGACATGTTTGAGCACGACACGGACCTCGTTGCTGTTCAAAAAGCGGACGGATATCGAGAACTCGTGAGCCGCTACAGAAAATGAGTTTGATAATCGTCGTGTGTGACACGTCTGGAAAATGGATTTCTGGAATTTTCGATTTTTTTTGGCGGATTCACCCCGCTCATCCGACTCAAATGAAATCGAAGTCGCGGTTGTCGGACACGTCATACAGTTAAAGTGCGAGAGTTGAAATGTTTCCGAATCCTCCGGGGATGCGTCCATGAAAGCGGCAGTACGGACCAAGCTCAGGACGGAACGACTTGAAGAACGGACCACGCCAGCGGTCTTCGGCACGCCCTGGGCGGACGCTACGCATTTGACGCTCAGTTTGGCGCCAGACGGAACGCTGATCGGGGCAAAGCCGAGCAACCTGTTTAATACGCTTGATGCGGCCTACCCCCGCGCGGTCTGGCAACGGGAATTACTGCGCGCCGTCCAGCTTTGGACATCGACAGCTAACGTAAACGTCGGGCGGACGGCGGACGGCGGTCAGCCGTTCGGGGCCAGCGGTTCGCTCCAAGGGGATTCCCGATTCGGCGACATCCGCATCGGTGCCACGCAAATGTCATCGGATTCGAGCGCGGTCGCGGTCCCCCCGAACCCGTTCATCGCCGGGACGTGGGCCGGGGACATCGTTTTGAACTCCTCCGTGGACTGGACGGATTCCCGCAACAACCTGTGCGGCTTGATGCTCCACGAAGTGGGCCATGCGCTCGGCCTCGAAGAGAACGACATCCCGACATCGGCGATGTACCGCGACGTCGGACACGCACCGAGAAACCCGTCACCCAGGGACGTTGCCGACATCCAGGCGTTGTACGGTCGCCGCCCGATGGACGCATACGACACGGT
The DNA here is from genome assembly GCA_043785105.1 of Fimbriiglobus sp. Taxonomy (GTDB): domain Bacteria; phylum Planctomycetota; class Planctomycetia; order Gemmatales; family Gemmataceae; genus Fimbriiglobus. The sequence continues at coordinate 5,802 of JAYVXO010000139.1, read as the reverse complement.
GAGCCGGAACGACTCGCTCGACCGGGCGACGGTACTCAGCCCTGCCGTCCAGACGGAAAGTTCGTTCCTCCCGCTCGTCGCGTTTGCGGACATCGGGCCGAGGGCCGATGTCGATGTGTACGCGATCACCGTACCCCTTACGTACACTGGGCCGTTGACCGTTCGGCTCGTAACAGCCGGGGTCAGTTTGCTCCAGCCGAACGTCACGATTTTGGACGCGGGCGGCCAAGTATTGAGCAGCGGCAGTTCGCAAAAACTGGGCGGCGATGTCTTGACACTGACACTTCCCACGGTGACACCCGGCACTCGTTTGTACATCAAAGTCGATTCAACCAGCAGTAATGCATTCGACTTCGGGCGCTATGCGCTCGCCGTCACGTTCGACGCCCGAAACACCGTTCCGACCGAACGGTTACTGAGTGTCCTGCAAGGACCGTATGATCGGGTGCCACTCGGCGACCTCGGCGACCTGTTGAGAGGCTCAACGGCGGCGTTTCTTAACAATGACAACCACCTCAACGACCGCGACAGCGAAGCCTTTGAACTGAAACCGACGGCGGGGTACGCGAAGCGCACGCACTACGCGAGCGTGGGTAGCCTGAGCGACGCGGCGGACGTGGACGTATACAAATTTGAAACCGCCGAATCCAAGGGGGACCGGCCACTGGTCCTCACCATCGGCCTGACGGCGTACTCGGCGAACGGGGTCGTGCCCAAAGTCGTGCTAGTCGATCCGCTCGGTCAAATCGTGCCGGTCGATGTCATCGCCTACGATCGCGGCCAATACACGGTTCAAGCCACCGGCATCCGCCCCGGAAGCACGTACCTCGTCCGGGTGGTTCGTGATTCCAACCGGGTTGTTCAGCTATCGTCACAACTCGGCAACTACAGCCTCGCCATCGACTCGCTCACGCCGCAGTCCTACCTCTCGACCTTTGCCAGCGGACAACTCGGAGGATCGACGCCGGAAGCGGGCGGCATCGTGTACGTCGCCCAAAACCAGGTCATGCACATCGTCCTTTCCGTTGACGTCACGCCGCCCGCAACGACAGGCGGGGTGCAGATGACGATCACGGATGCGGGGGGGAATGTCGTCTTCTCGCTCGTCGCAAACGCCGGCGAAACGGTGAGCGAGGAAGCGATTTTGCTGGCCCCCGGCGAGTACCGCGTCTCCTACCGATCGTTGGGAACGGCCCCGTCGATCGGGTTCAAAGTTCGCGGCCAGTCGATCAGCGACCCCGCCGGCCCGATCGTCATTGACCCGACGCACGACCCGTTTTATCAGAATCCCGACGACCCCAACTCCTACCTCTACCCCGACGGCACGATCACCCGCATTTCCTACCTCTGGCTCTACTGGGTGATCTAGCCCGCGCCTTTCAATCATGCTCCCAGACACACTGTCGAACCGGAGTCATTCGCATCGCAGTGCGAACTCAACCCTTACAATAAACAGACTGTTCATTGACAGTGCGTCATTAAATCTCTTTTTGTCTTTATATCATTTATATTAATCGACTTGATGAATCTTTGGCGGATCTGACTCCTCGATACTGCTCAGTTGTCAGCGAACGAAATGAAATCCCCGAAGATCCATTGAGTAGGCCTTCATGACTTCACCCCAATCAAGGATGGCGCCAACCTACCCGACTCGCCCACCTCGCGTTAGATCAATTCGGGAACCGCTCTAGCGGATCTTGTTTCGACCTGTCAAACAGTTTCAGCACGAACGCCAAAGTAGGGGAGATAAACAAATGACCACCGCCATTGTTGAAAACCCCACCCAGCTCGGCGACTTGCAAAGCTTGATCGCCCATTTAGGCCGGATCGAAGAACAACTCGCCGAGTTGCGAAGTAAACAGACGGTCAAAGACTTTTACTCGACAGATGAAGTGGCACGCAGACTTGGCAAGGCCGAATTCACTTGCCGGGAGTGGTGCCGCTTGGGCCGCGTCAATGCAACCAAACGCTTCAGCGGCCGAGGCAAGCACCCCGCCTGGGCCATCTCGCACACCGAATTGCTCCGCATTGAAAAGGAAGGCCTTCTCCCGCTGACACCCTCCAACGGCTAAGAGGCGGGAAGTCTCATCATGATCGAAACCAGCGCCATGAACGATACGATCGACCAGACACGAATGCTGAGCACTCTCAGCTACGCCCTTCGCCACGAGCCGTGGAAGTTCGGTATCGATCTCAACGAGCAAGGCTTCACGTCCCTGGGTGCTTTGGTTCTGTCACTTTGCAAGCGGCGGAGGGAATACCGCGAGATTGCCCCCGAGACCTTGATGCAAGCGATCTGCGAACTCGACACCGAACGGTTCGAGGTTCGTGGCCTAAGTAACGGCAAGGAAATCCGTGCCCGATACGGCCACAGTTTTCCGGTGCGGTGCTACGGCACAGCTGAGACTCCGCCCCACGTGCTCTTCCACGGCACGACTGACAGCACCGCGGTCACGATCAACCGAGACGGCCTACGACCGATGGATCGGTTCTTGGTTCACCTCACAAGGAACTTGCAATATGCGGCCAGTATCGGCACTGCCAAGGGGACGATTTGCATCCTGAAAGTGTTATCAAAGGCCGCCCATGAAGCGGGCATTCCGTTCTACCGTGCCAACTCGCACGTTTGGCTCACGACGGAAATCCCTGCCGAGTTCCTGGCCGGGCACTTCGAGGTTCCCGACGATTCAGGCGTGCCAATTCAGGACGATTTGTGTTAGAACCAACACCATGAAGAAGAAACCTGAGAAGCAAAAATCCGAGAAAGTCAGCAAGCCGAAAACTGTCGCACTTGTTGCACCGGAGGTGCAACTCTTGGGTGATATTCGCGCTCTGATCGAGGCCGGCCGCGAGCATGTCGCCCAGGCGGTGAACGCCGGATTGGTGCTAGTCTACTGGTCCGTCGGCGAGCGGATTCGCCGAGAAATCCTAGCGAATCAACGAGCCGAGTATGGCAAAGAGATACTTTCGACACTGTCGAAAGAATTGATCGTGGGGTATGGAAACGGGTTTTCAGTACCGAATTTGTCACGAATGATCAGCATCGCGACCAGATTTCCGAACCGGGAAGTTGTCTCGCAGCTTGCGAGACAACTCGGTTGGAGCCACTTCGTTGAAATCCTACCGATGGATGATCCACTCAAACGCGACTTCTACGCCGAGATGTGCCGCATCGAACGGTGGAGCGTGCGAACCCTTCGCGCTAAGATCGGCGGAATGCTCTTCGAGCGGACGGCCCTTTCCAAGAAGCCGAAGTTGCTCGTCGAACACGAACTCGCCAAACTCCGCAAAGAAGACCAACTCTCGCCGGATCTCGTCTTTCGCGATCCGTACTTCCTCGACTTCTTGGGATTGAAAGGCAAGTACTCCGAAAAGGATCTCGAAAGTGCGATCCTTTCGGAGATGGAAGCGTTCATCTTGGAACTGGGTGTAGGATTCGCCTTCGTTGCCCGACAGAAACGCATCATCATCGACGGGAAAGATCACTACATCGACTTGCTTTTCTATCACCGACTTTTGAAACGACTCGTCGTCATCGAACTCAAATTGGAAGAGTTTCAGGCCGCTCACAAAGGGCAGATGGAACTGTATCTTCGCTGGTTGAACAAGTACGAAAAGCAGTCCGGTGAGGAAGCCCCGATTGGCCTAATCCTATGCGAGAAAGCGGGTGGTGAAACCGTGGAACTTCTCGAACTGGATTCCAGTAGCATCCGCGTTGCCAGCTACCTCACGCAATTACCGTCGAGGGAACTCCTCCAGCAGAAACTGCGCAAGGCCGCCGAACTCGCAAGAAACCGCCTGGAAGCGGAGAAGCCTGCCGATCCGAAGTAGCGTCATTTTTCGTTCTTCTCAACTTCGTCGTGTAGTGCGGCCAAGATTGCCCGAGGTGCTGGAGTGAGCACGTCGGGCCTTGGCCGTGGGTCATCCTCGACCGTGTCTACCAGACGAAGAATGTCTCTCGATTTCAATTGTGGCACGGCCTGTGCCACAATTCCTCGCATGAGATCCGCATACCTACGCCGTATCGCCGAAAGCCGAGATCAACGCGGCCCGCTTGACTTGCGGCGTCAGGTGCCGGTAACGCCTGCGCATCTCGTCGGTTTGGTGGCCGCTCATCTCGTCGATCATTCGTTGATCGACGCCCGCCGCAGCCAGCACTGATACAAAGGAGTGCCGGAACGTGTGGTATCCCCGAAGCAATGCCCACTTCGATCCGCGCACGACCCGACGGAACACCTTCAGATTGATCCCTTCTGGAACCGGCTCGTTCGGCTCATCGGCGAACGCGAACATCCCACCGGGATGGGTCGAGCCGAAATACTCCCGCATCACCCGTTCGAGGAACGGCGTCAGTTCCACCGAGCGGAACGTTTCGCGGTCCTTGCTCCGTTTCTTCTCCCGCAGGATCACGACCCGGTTCATGAAATCGAACTCATCGACCCGAGCGCGGAGCAGTTCGCTTCGGCGTGCCCCCGTGTGGGCCGCCGTGGCAAGAAACGGATAGAGCCACGAGTAGAGACCCCGTTGCCGGACGTGTTCGAGGACTTCTGTAATCTCGACCGGGTTCAGGTAGAGACCGTCCCACAAGTCCCGCACTTGGCTTTTCGTCAGCCCGCTCCGTTCGGTGATGGACTGAATCTGATCGAGTGTGCGGAAGGGTTCTTTGAGTTTGGCTTTCGGGAACACCAGCCCGAGACCGGGGAACCGCGATCCGACATGGTTGTTCCGAAAGGCCCAGTTCCAAACGTACCTCAACGTGGCGACTTCTTTTTTAATCGTCTGCGGGTTGATCGACCGCCCGTTGTATTTCGTGGCGACGCGGGCGTGAATGTACGCCTGGAGCGAGGCCGAAATCACTTGCGAAATCGGCGTCGCACTCCCGAGGATCCGTTCGGCGTGCCCGAGGTGTATGGTCTCGGTGCGGGCCGTGTTCTTCTCTTTGACCCCGACGGTGAACGTCGCCTTGTACTTGGCAACGAGTTCACCGACGGTCATCACCTTGACCGTTTTTACCCGCTGTTCGAGCTTCCCATCGGACAGCAGGAATAACCCGACATCGGCACCTTCAGGGATCGTCAGCCGACCCCGTTCGACCAGACGCAGGTTTTCTTCGAGTCGCGCGAGGCAGGCTTCGGCTTCTTTGCCGTCGCCCGCCTTGACCGCGACTTGATACTTTTGCCCGCCGTGGCGGAACGCCACCCGGTAGCGGTTTCCCCGTTGTTCCAAAGACGCCATGACCAGACCCTCCCCATCGAATGATTCGGGAGGAGACAAGAGACGCGACCCCAACGTGGGGTCAGTACGGATCTTTGACGCGGTTCAAGACCCCGATCTGGAGTGGTTGATGATCGACAGCACGGTGATTCGGGCGCATCACCATGCGGCCGGGATGAACGGCGGTGACGACGATCAAGACTTGGGTCGGTCGCGGGGTGGGTTCGGGACGACGATTCCTGTGGCGGTGGATGCGCTGGGAAATCCCGTGTCAATTCACCTGAGTCCGGGTCAGGACGCGGACCTCTCGCACGCGGAAGCGTTGCTGGGAGATCACACGCCCGCGGCGGTGTTGAGCGACAAGGGCTACGACAGCGATGCGTTTGCGGCGACGGTGAAAAGTCGCGGTGCGGAGGTGGTGATTCCGCCGAAGAAGAACCGAGTCGCGCCGCGTAAGTCCGACAACGTGGTGTACAAGGAACGCAACAAGGTGGAGCGGTGCATCAATGTGTTGAAGCAATGTCGGCGTGTGGCGACGCGGTACGAGAAGACAGCGCGGAACTTTCTGGGGATGGTCTTGCTAGCCGC
>JAYVXO010000138.1:0-16199 GCA_043785105.1 Fimbriiglobus sp. | reverse complement strand
CCTCCTGAATACGACATCGACCGCAACAACAAACCGCAGTAGACTAACCCAAACAAAGACCCCGCAAAACTCCAGTTTTCACGTCGGATTGGGTTTAGATCCTGCCCGGCAATAATTGATCGTTCTCGGATGGCCGGATGCTGTTCGACTCTCCTGAATCATCACCGAAGCGAGTTCCGCACGGCCAACTGGTTTCGACCGACGCTTTCGACCGCTGATCGAGATGCCGTCATGCCGACCGCGACGGAGGATTGGAAGCGTTGTGGCGACGCGATCCCGGCCCCCGACCGGCCAGCCAACTCGCCGACGAGTTAACGTCACTGAAGTTTCAGACCTTCAATAGTGTGTCACTCCTGGCCGCGCAAGCTGCTCATCACCCTGAACGCCATCGTCAACACCCAAACACCCTGGCGAAATCAAGCCCTCGAAATCGCCAAAAAATGTCCTTGACATAAGAACACAGTCGCACTGCGGTGAATCTGGTTTTTTGAAGTCCAGCGAATTGAGTGACCCCGCTTTGTCGTCCGAATTGACTGACCCCATTGAAAACGGGGCGTCCGTGTGTCACGATAGCCTCACCCCACGAATCCGACCGGGGTATTCTGTTACGTTGACACCAGGAGTTTTTTGATGCGTCTCTCCCGTTTGCTGGCCACGTTGCCCGTCGTACTGTTGATGTTGGCCCCGGTTGCCCAGGCCGATGACACCAAGGATTTCCTCAAACCCGACAACTGGGAAGGGATCAAAGAATACTGGACCGTGGAAGGCACCAGCGTGACCGGGCACACCAAAGTGGACCCGAAGTTCAACACGTTCCTGTGCAGCAAAGCGAAGTACAGCGACTTTGAACTGAGCTTCAAAATCCGGCTCGTGGACGGCAAAGGTAACAGCGGCATTCAGGTCCGCAGCGCCGTCGTGGATAAGGAAAAGTTCGTCGTCGGCGGTCCCCAAGCCGACATCGGCCAGCAATACTGGGGCAGCCTGTACGGCGAACGGGTCGGCGGCATGATGAAAGCCTGTGCAGGCGACTTCGTCAAAAAACACGTGAAGGCCAGCGACTTCAACGATTACTACTTATTAGTGAAGGGCAATCACATCACGATCAAGGTGAACGGCGAAACGTCCGTGGACGCCGACTTCCCCACCACGCCCGACAAGAAGCCGATGGCCGAGAGCGGCGTCATTGCGTTCCAACTCCACGCCGGCGCGCCGATGACTGTCGAGTACAAGGACATCAAGTTCGTGAACTTGAAGAAATAACCACGCGCTAAAAGCCCAGGCATAATGATGCCTGGGCGTTCACTCCGCCAGCACACCCATGATTGCTAATCGCTCCACACACCGATCGACATGCTCCCGTGTCATGTGCAACTTGTCCGCAATTTCATCCCGCGTTGTGTTGCCATCGAGATACCGTAACACCGCCCGTTCGTAGCTGGTTAATTTCGCCGTGCGGTGAAGTCGGTTGGTCACTTCCAAGCTGGTTGCGGCTTGTTCACGCACTAGCGGACAGGCAATCGGTGACTCACCAGGGTCAGTGGCGAAGTGCGGGTGGTGGGTGTAAAAATGCCACAACCCTTCGACGTAGCCACGGAGCAACGCGGTACTCAGCACCGGCAGGATGTGGCCATTCCCCATATCCAGGCCGAAGGTTTCCACGACATCCGGACGGAATACTTCGCCTTGTAACAACCGTGGCGCCGCGTTGTGCACTCGACGGAGAATGAGTCGAAAGAGCGGATCGTTCACGTGCAGGATTTCGCCGTCCTCTTCGCGGCGAACCGGGTCGAACTCGGTGGTGTTCACGTCCGCCGTGGGTTCGATCAATTCCACCCGCGCATGCACCCAAAACTGGCGGACGGCATCGGGGTCGGGTGTGCGCGTGGCGGTTGTTTCTGCGTGGCAAAGCAACGACTGCCGGAAGTAGCGTTGCCAGAGAAAATCGTGGTACTGCTCCCGCCGAATGAGGTTATCCCCCACGGCATTCAACACTTCTCGGTCCGCGTAGGATTGGGCGAACGTGTTCGTCCCGTACCGCGACTCCGCCACGAACTGCAACCCATGCGAAGCGGCAAGTTGGGCGAACTCCGTGAACAACATTGGATGATTCACGACTGCCAAATGCTCGTGGAGAATGTAATAATCAGGTTGGCTATTCACGTCGGTCAACTCGGTGCGTAGCACTTGCGCGTACAAATCGTCCTTCTCCGGCAACGCCTCCAAGAGTTGGTATGTCGCCGCTTTTGCGCCGCAAACTCGCTCCGTCGGCGTCGCATCCGGGGGTGCCAAAAATTGCAACACGTCGCGCGCCAATTTGCGAGAGTGCCAACCGGGGTAAGTGTTGTAGCTGATGTACGCAATCCCATTTGGTGCGAGGTGCCGACGCACCGCACTGAACAACGCCGTCCGCACGTCCGCAGGAACCCACGAGAACACCCCGTGCGCAATGATGTAATCAAACAGCCCCAATTCCGGGTCCAATGATTGCAATAGACCCATGTGCAGTTCGACCCGATCGTTGCCAATCGTCCGGGCAATCGCCTGCCCGTGTTCAATCTGGCGTGCCGACGCATCAAACCCAACGAAGCGAGCACGCGGTAGGGATTGGCTCATCGCCAACAGGTTATAACCCGTGCCGCACCCGAGTTCCAACACGCGACAATTTTCCACGGGCGGCGCCGGCAACCCGCACAATGCCGCCACCACCGCCAGGTGATTGGGGTGCGTGTGAAAGAACGCGAGGTCACCGTATAGAACTTCGTCGGTGTCTAGGGATGACATGGCGGTATCCTGCGGTGAAATTATTCGTAGGCGATGGCTTCGGGGATGCGGGTTCGCACGGCGTGCAGGGCTGGTAGTAGCCCCGCAATCATCGCGGTGCCGAGTGCGCCGACGGAGATGTTGATCCCCTCACGCCACGGCACGATCAGGTCGAGTACGAAGCCGGACTCGTCCACGAACACGACCCGTAGAATATACCACTCCATCGGCAAGCCGATCAGAATGCCAAAGAACACGCCGAAGCCACCCATCAGCAACGCTTCGGCGATCACGGATCGCACGACTTGCCCCGGCGTCGCCCCGACGGCGAGAAGCAGCCCGAGTTCGCGCTTGCGTTGCAGCACGGAAATCAGCAGGGCCGTGACCACGCCGAGCGCGGCGACAATGCCGACGACGATTTGCTGCAAGTACGCCAACGTATAAATGCGGTCCATCAACTCCGCGACGAACTTGCGGATCGCTTCCCGCCCTTGGACCACCAGCCCTTTATCCGCCGCAAACGTGGCAACGGCTTCACTACCCACCGACTGTTCAGTCGGGTCATGTAGGTAAACGTGACAGACATCAACGAGGTGATCCTGAAACAATGCCGCGTAAATCGTGCGGTCGATGTAGATGGTGCCACGGCTCCACGAATAGTCATTCACCGTGTCAATCACCCGCAATTCGACCGGCCCACGTGAGCCGGGGAGTGTGATCGTGTCCCCGATGTTCACGCCATGTCGCAGCGCGAAATTGTCGGAGATGACGATGACGTTACCCTTCGATAACGCCTTCAGTTTTTCGAGCCGCTCCGAGTTCTGCGGAATGCGTTTGGCCGTTCCCTCGACGTAGGCCACCGCATCAATTGCCGTCAAAAAGATGATCGTGCCGTTGAAGTCCGGGCGCACGTACCGTAACCCCGCGACGCCTTCGACGCCGGGCAATTTCGCTAAGTCCTTCAGGATTTGCGGGTCGAGCGGGTTCTGAGAACCGATGGCTTCGGCGAGGTTCCCGGAGAAGATGAAGCGGTCCGCCTGAATCGCTTCGTCGAGCCATTGCACGACGGGTTCTTGGTTACTCCGCCCCACGCCGGCGGTTTGAATCATGACCGCTACGCCCGCACCCAACGCACCTATCACAACCCCGGTTCGACCCGGCGAGCGGAGTAAATTGTCCGCCGCAAGCCGGGCTTCGATGGGCAGAATTCGACGCAGAATCGGGTGAACCAACCGCACCATTAACCCGACGAGAATTGGCGCGGCAAGCAACAGCCCAATCAGTGCTGTCATCATGCCGCCGAAGGCGCCGAGCCGGGGCGGAAGATCGTGGCGGGTCAAGATCATCGCCACGCCAACCGCAATGAGTGTTCCACACGTCGCACGGTGCGCTAATTGCCAGACGCCACCGGCCACATCGGGAACGCGCCGCACCGCGTCAGCTGGGTCTTGCGTAGCGGCCTGAATTGCTGGAATGAGGGCCGCGAACACCGCAGTGGAAATGCCCGCGAGCATCGCCAGCCCAATCGTCAGAATCGAAGGCCACGCCGGGTCCGAGGCGGGGTTGAGGAACATTGCCCCGAGTTCGTCACGGAAGGCACTCAATACGGATCGGGCCATCACGGTGCCGAGGGGCACACCGATGCCCGCACCGATGACTCCCAACACCAACGCGGCGACGGCAAACAGCGTGACAATCTGCGACCGCGTTGCGCCGATTGATCGCAAGATGCCGATGTCGTGCCGCCGTTCCGCCACGGTGACCGCGAGCGCGTTGTACACCAGAAACAGCCCGACGATCATCGCCGTCGCGGAGCAAAGGGTGAACGCGATTTGCAACCCGCTGACGATTTCTTGCGTTGATTTCCCCTGACTCTCAGGTGTTTTCACGTCCGCCCGATCGCGCACAATCGCTTGCACCGCCGACTGCACCGAAGTAATTTTCGCGTTCGGTTCCAACAACACATCAATCCGGTTCACCCGTGCCGGGGACACCACATCCCAGACCGCTTCGCCTGCTGTGCCGCCGACAACCGCACCCGTTCCCAACGTCGGCCCGGCGCGGACGAACCGGGCGGCTTGGACGATCTCCATGCCGACGACGTTCTTGCCCAGCATCGCCACCGGAGATTTTTCATCGCACTCGAAGTACCCGGCGGGTAGGCACTCCACTTGTTGCGAACCGAACTTCACAAGCAGCGCCGCCGTCGGGTCTTTGCGGGTCAGAACCCATTCGTCGTAGACCGATTTACTCAACACCACGATTCGCCGCGTGATGGCGAGCTTGGCCGTAGTCCAGTTTTCTTCGAGCGTCTTGGTGAACTTCACACCGAGCGGATTTTCTTTCTGCGGGTTCAACCAATCCAGCGTCAACTCCACACCGATCAAAATCGCGGCGCGATTGTTCTGCCCCGGTAGTGTGATCTTCTCCACGACCAACGGCTGCACCGACTTCACGCCAGGAATGTTCGCGGCCCGAATGTCATCGACCACAGAACGGTTCACGCCGAAGTCACCGTTGGTGACGAAGAGGTCGCCCACGCCCAACGGGGTGTTCGTCGCCGTCGCGGCGGATTCGATGCACTGGTTCAAAATGCGCGACGAGACCAGCGTGGCGACACCCAGCGCAATGCTGGCGACAATCAACGCGGCGCGGTCCCAACGGTGGATCAAGTAACGAAGGCTGAGCAGACGATACAGTGGCGGCATCATGCACCAGAATACGCCGACGGAGGTTATCCGCGGGCTGGGAGAATCGGAGTATCAGATTCCAGCAATCCGTCGCGGATCTTGACAAGTCGCGTGCCAAACTGGGCGGCACTGGGGTCGTGCGTGACCATGACGACGGCCCGCCGCCCCGGTTCCGGCAAACTGGCGAGCAGCGATAGAATTTCGCGGCTGTTCACGCTATCCAGGTTGCCGGTCGGCTCATCGCACAACACCGCGTCCGGCTCACTCACAAGCGCCCGTGCCACGGCCACCCGTTGCATCTCCCCGCCGGACATTTCTTCGGGGAAGTGTTCGGCCCGATGCACCAGCCCGACCCGTTCGAGGCTCGCACACGCGCGGTTGATGGATTCTTTGCGGTTTGCCCCACCCAGAAGCAAGGGCAGCGCCACATTTTCCGCCGCCGTCAGCGTCGGCAACAGATTAAACGCTTGGAACACGAACCCAATCCGCGTCCGGCGCAGCAGCGACCGTTGCGTATCGGTCAGCGATTGCAAGTCCTGCCCCTGGAAGATGGCCCGCCCCGTCGTCGGCGTGTCGAGCGCCCCCATCAGGTGCATCAGCGTCGATTTCCCCGAACCCGACGGCCCCATAATGGCCACGAACTCGCCGCCGTTCACGGCCATCGACACCCCCCGCACCGCGTTCACGACGCGCCGGCCTTGTTCGTAGGTTTTGGTCGTTTCAATCAGTTCAATCATGGTCACCGCGGGGGTTTGTTCCAACTGTCCCACATCGAGAAACACGCCAAGTATAGCCGAGCCTGATCCGATCCCTTCACAATCAACCAGTTCGCAAACGCAGACTGGGCTTCACCGACAAAACTCAGCGCAACGCGGCGACGGATCGTCTGGCTCAGATTGTAGTCGGCCATATGTCGAGCTTGTTGAAGTTTTGAGAATGACGACGCAACCGACTTCAGGCCTGGCAGAATCACGACCGACACGTCGGGCGGGCGGATCGACTTTGGTAGTTGATTGTTTTTGAACTCGTTCGAGACATCTCTCAGGTTGGCGTGATTAAATGATCGGGCAACACGGCTCGCCATTTCAAGATCATCCTTCACAAACAACCGCGCGGCATCAATGGTTAGTAGATGAAACAGTGCGTAGTAAGCAGTGGAGATCGCCCGCCGAAGGTTAACTTGCTTGGGACGGCGGGCGTCGAGTGTGGCCAACATCCACGCTTGCCAGAGCAAGTCATCGGGAATGCTCATGTCACGGCCCTCGTCTCGGTCTCGACACCGACGAGGTCTTCGATTGATAGAAACGATATGAACGAAGACCGATCTCGATCCACTTGTTGACACAGGTCGTCCAGGATCGGTCGAATTTGCTGAGTGTGATTGACGAACATCTCGTCGGTCGCGGACGCATATGCCGAAAGAATCCCCCAAATCCAGATCCCCGGATCGCCGTACCAATCGTCGCCGGTGTTGAACCGCAACTCGACTAACTCGGCCAACTCGGGTGGCGGATTTGATGCGAGCGCGAGGACCATTCGCTTGCCCGTTGTGAAGGCGTCCGAATCGGCGTAGCGGTCGAACTCCAGGAGGTGGATGATTTCGGCGAGGGCTGGGCGGGCGGTCTCGATCTGTTCGGCTGTCGGGGCGGGGCGGTACGGGTTCAGCGGTTTCGTAACGGCTTGGAAGGTATGGACGGCTTGGACCAACCGATCGCGGTCGGTGGGGGTGAAGTACTCGTCCACATCCGTTTCGTTCCAGCCGGTCATGGTTCGGGACGTGAGCCAGTTCGTGGAGCTTCGCAACCCCTTGTCGATGATGTCGGCGTCGATCGGCGCGGCGTCCGGTGGGGGGCCGCCGTACTTGTAGAAGGAGGCTGCCGCTCGCACGCTCTGCCAGAATTCTTTCATGCTCATGTCATCCTCCGGTTCAGCGGCTTCGGTTATTTCGCCACGGTCGCTAACAACTCCATCACGGTCTTGGTGATCGTGTCGGACGCGGTGACTTCGAGGCAGCTGGAGCGGGCACGCCAAGTTTCGTAGCCGCCCCAGCGGTGTTGTTGCGGGGTGGGCAGGTAGCCGTTGTAGCCGTTGGCGAGCGACACGGTGAACGTCGGCTGGAGGGGCGAGCGGCGCTTGATCTCCAGGCCGATTTCGGTGAAGACTTCGCACGGGATGCCGACGACGCCGAGCGAACCAATCCGCATCGCTTGAAGTTTCAGCTTCACCGTGTCCGGGTACTTTGCAAGGAGTACCGTTTCGCGGGCATAGATTTCTTCGACCCCGCGCAACTCGCGGTTCGCGGCCTTCGCCAGCAACTCGTTCGCCCGTTTCAACTCGACTTCGGTTGGCTTGCGGACCTTCAACACAATTTCCGTTTCGGCCACCGCAAGGGTAACGGACGGCGAGAACTTGGCTTGGTCATGGGCTTTCTTCGCGGTGTTGGCGACGACATCGGCGACGAGCCGCAGCCGTTCGCCCGGCTTGGACGGGAGGGCTGCGGCGCGGAAGTTAATGTTGTTCACGTCGCCGCTTGTGCCGTTGAACATCGCGCCGACAAACTTCGGCTCGCCAACACCCGCGTTGATTTTACCCGCCACCAGTTCACTGAACACGCCGAAGTAGTCCGCCGAGAGTGCGGGTAGACCACCAACGTAATGCAGCGAATAATTGCCGAACAACGCGATCGGCTTCCCGGCTTTCGTGCGGGCGGCGAGGATCGACACCCCCGGATCGGTCGGCCCGGCGGGTGCGAGCAGGGCCGGATTCTGACTGCCGGGGTTCATCCGAACCAGATCGGTCGTGTTGCCGAACGGGTCGCGGTTCTCGACGCCGGGCTTGATCCACCACCGGCGGTTGAACACCTGCGTCGGCTCATCGACCACGCCCCAACCGAGTTCCGCATCCGCGAGGTAGGCGTTCGCCTTCGCAATCCCCTCCGCAATTTTACCCGGTAGCCACGCAACATATTTCTCGTCCGGGTCACTTTGAAACACGCCGGTCGAAGTCGGTGCCGAGTGCGTGTGGGTCGCGGAAATGAGCATGTGGCTCGTCGGGATGCCGGTCTTCGCCTTCGCCAGTTCCTTCGCCTTGTCGAGCAATTCACGTGGCAACATGCAGCTATCGACCACGACAAGGGCGAGCTTCGTCGTGCCGTCATCCAGCACCAGACAGCGCGCGTGCAGTCGATCATGGGCCGACTTGGCTTGGTTATCCGCCATGCCGCCGTTGACGGAAATCGGAAAGTGTTCCGGCGTCACGTCCATTGCGAACGCGCCCGCCCGCACCGTCGGCTTCGGATCAGCCGCGAGTGACGGAGTTGCAAACGCGATTAGGAGAACGAGGCTACGCATCATCTGGCCCTCATAAGGCTTTCGGTCTTGTAGGTCGTGGTCGAGGCTTTGCGAGGCCCGACACGCGACTTCTACCGGACAAACGGCTGAACCATTACCCAGCACGCTTTCATGTCGGGCCTCGCAAAGCCTCGACCACGACCTACTTCAACCAGCGGTCGAACCACGTCAGCATTTCTTTCCGCATCTCGGGGGTGTAAGTATGGCCGATGTCGGGGTAGCGGATGCTGTGGAAGTGATCCTTCACACCGAGGGCTTGAAACACCCCACCGGCTTTGGCTTCAATGACTTTGATGCCGTCCACCGGCGAACCGGCGTCGAGTTCGCCCGTCAGAAACAACGTCGGTCGGGGCGCGATGAGGGACACCACAGCTTCGGTGTCGAAGTGCTTCAGCAGCCCGTTGACGAAGTAGTAAACGCCGTGCTGCTTCAATTGACCGTGTTTGATGAGGTTTTCGTAACGGGTCAGGCACGCCACACCCACTACGCACGCGATCCGGTCATCGACTGCGGCCAACCACCAACTCCGCGTGCTGCCCATGCTGATGCCGGTGACGCCGATCCGCTTGGCGTCCACTTCGGATCGCGTGCAAAGGTAATCGAGGGCGACTTGGTCGTCGCGGACGAACATGCCCCACAGCGTGCGACCGAACCACAGGTTGTACTTCATCTGGCTGGTTTGTTGGTTCGTGGTCGTCTCTGTCACGCCACTCGGGCCGCCGCCGACGCGGTCGCCGTACCACGCCGCATCCGGGGCGAACACCACCCACCCGCGCTTCACGAACGTGATGCCGAGTGGTTCTTCACCGCCGTTGCTGTTACTTGTCAACAATTGCGTGTGGTTAAAGCTCGACGAGTGCAGCCACAGTATCGTCGGGGCCGGTTTCGTGAGGCCATCGGGGATCAACATCATCGCGGACATCTTGCCGTCGATGCCGTTCGCAATCCGGAACCGTTCGATGCGAAACCCTTGGCATTGCTCCACCGAAACCAACTTCGCATCGGGCGTCGGGCGCGAGGGCAAATCACCCAGGGATGCTACGACTTTGGCCTTCACGTCCGCCCGGCGTTGGTCCCAATCCGCTCTGTCCTTTGGCACCGCGAACGTCGGGAACGTCAGGTTCTTAAACGCCTCCGGGACTGCGGCATCCTGGTCTTGTTCGGTCTTTCGGTACGCCACAACCGCATCCGGACCGCTGGTGAGAGCTTTCAATTTAGTTGGATTAATGACCGCCAGTTGCCGCTTGATGACATCCACGACGGCATCCGCGAGACGTTCGTAACCAGCCGGGGTGTAGTGGGTACCGTCTTTGCTGAGCATCTTCGTGGGGTCACCATCTTGAACGATGCGGTTGAGGTCGTGAATCGGGACGCCCAACGGCAAAAGTGTTTCGCTCGCCAGCGTGTTGAATTTTTTCACGTCCGCATCGAAGCGGTCAAAATCGGCTTTCCGCAGAGCATGGCGGTCGTCAAGGATCGGGGTCGTGGTCGCAAAAATCACATGCGGCGTGGACTTGCGCATCGTGCCCAACAGCGTCTTCAAATTCGCAGCATAGTCGGTGAGCGGGACTTGGTGCGTCTGCGTTTTTTTGGCGAACTTCAAGTCGTGCAGCCCGTTGTTCCAATGCACGATGAGCGGCTTCGATTCGGCCAGCCACCCGTCAATTAGCTTGAGTGTCGTGGTCGTGTCCGCCGCGTTTTCCTTCGCCGAGTACACCACCGCGATGCCGTCAAGCTTCTTGGCCACGATCGGCGCATACCCCATGCGGATCGAATCCCCCACGAGCAACACACGCGGCAACTCCGCCTTCGGCTGCGCGAACATGGGGGACGCGATGAGCAGTAGCAGAGGTAACGAAAGCAAACGCATCTCAACCTCCGGGATCAGAACGAATGGCGGGATAACAGATCAGAGATGCTTTAGGATACCAGCAGCAATTCCTGTCTCCCCCCGTATGCGGGGGGATTAAGGGGGGTCCACCCTGCCACCCTGTTCGGGAACCGTCCATTGTCGGGTGGCGGTCTCGACCCCACCCCGGCCCTCCCCGCAGACGGTGAGGGAGCCAAGCCCTACACGTGCAGCTTGCGATACTTCATCTTCGTCGGGATGTCGGCGGCGGCGCCGAGGCGGGCGTGGCGTTGCTCTTCGTACACCTGGAAGTTGCCTTCGCACCACACGACTTTGCTGTCGCCCTCGAAGGCCAAAATGTGCGTGGCCACGCGGTCCAAGAACCAGCGGTCGTGGCTAATGACCACCGCACACCCGCCGAAGTTGTTGAGGGCTTCTTCCAGCGCTCGCAGCGTATCCACGTCGAGGTCGTTCGTCGGTTCGTCGAGTAGCAAGAGGTTGCCACCGCTGCGCAATAGTTTAGCCAAGTGAACGCGGTTGCGTTCCCCGCCCGAACTATCGCCGACGATTTTCTGTTGATCCGGGCCTTTGAAGTTGAACCGCGCCACGTAGCCACGGCTCGCTACTTTGCGGTTGCCGAGCATGATGTAATCGGTGCCGCCGGTGATCTCCTGGAAGATCGTGTTCGTCGGCGTCAAGGAGTCGCGGTTCTGATCGACGTAGGCAACCTTCACGCTCTTGCCGATCGTGAGCTTGCCGCCGTCCGGTGTTTCCTGGCCGACGATCATACGGAAGAGCGTGGTCTTGCCCGACCCGTTCGGGCCGATCACGCCGACGATGCCGCCCTTGGGCAGGTTGAACGTCAGGTCGTCGTAGAGCAAGTTGTCGCCGTAGGCTTTTTTCAACCCTTCGGCCCGCACCACCAAGTCGCCGAGCATCGGGCCGGGGGGGATTTGAATTGTGAGCGATTCTTCCTTCTCGTCGTACTCCTGCGCCTGCATTTTGTCGATTGCGGCCAGACGAGCCTTGCTCTTGGCTACCCGCGCACGCGGGGCCATTTTCGCCCACTCCAGTTCGCGCGCCAGTTCCTTCTGACGGGCTGACTCTTGTTTCTCTTCCACGGCCAAGCGGCGACGCTTTTGGTCGAGCCAACTGGAGTAGTTCCCTTCCCACGGAATCCCGCGACCGCGATCGAGTTCCAGAATGTATTGGGCGACGTTGTCCAGGAAGTACCGATCGTGTGTGACGGCAACCACGGCCCCTTCGTACAGCTTCAAGTGCCGTTCGAGCCACTCGACGGACTCGGCATCCAAGTGGTTCGTCGGTTCGTCCAGCAGCAACAAGTCGGGCTTTTGCAACAGCATCTTGCACAGCGCCACCCGCCGCCGTTCCCCCCCGGAGAGTTGTTCGACGGGGGCGTCCGGGGGCGGCAATCGCATCGCGTCCATTGCCATCTCAAGTTGCCGATCGAGGTTGTAGGCATCGACCGCGTCGATCTTCGTCTGCACGCGGTCCATCTCGGCCATGAGCTTGTCAAAGTTGGCCTCCGGTGCGGACATCAAGTCGCCGATCTCTTCCTGTCGCTTCAGCAACTGCCGCGTCTTGGCAACCGCTTCCTCCATGTTCTCCAGGACCGTCTTGCCGGGGGTCAGGTGCGGTTCTTGCGGCACAAAGCCGATCGTGGCGCCAGCTTCGGCCACCGCTTCGCCCATGAACTCTTTGTCCACACCCGCCATGATTTTGAGCAGCGTCGATTTGCCCGCCCCGTTGCTACCCAGCACGCCAATTTTTGCGCCCGGATAGAACGAGAGGTTGATCTCCTTCAAGATTTCGCGCTTGCCGAAGTGTTTCGTGAGGTTCCGAATCGTGTAAATGTACCGCTCTGGCATGCCATCCTCGCTCGCCGGTGACAGGAAGAATTGTGTTATCTTACCGGATGCAGCCATGAAAGCCCAGAAAGCCCACGGACGATCGTCCGTGGGCTTTGACCCAACTCACTGCCCAGCGCTGGCCACATTGATTGCTGCGGGTTGCTCAGAAAGTGACAGCACGTAGTTGATGAGGTCGTTGACTTCTTGCGGGTTCAGCGTGGTGCCTTCGGGCATGGGGGTGCCGGGGATGCCGAGCTTGATCCGTGCGTAGAGTTCGGCTTTCTCATGCCCGCCCTTGAAGACACCCGTGGTCAGGTTGCGGGGAATGGCCTTGGTGCCGTTGGCGTTTTTGAAGTTGGGGTCTTTGACTTGCTGACCGTCGCCACGCCCCTCCGCACCGTGACACGCCGCACAGGATGCGAGGAACACTTTTTTGCCGTTGGCGATTGAGTCCGGACTCGCGTTGTCGAAACGGCTTGGCAATGGCAACGGCGTGCCGATCTGGCATTGGGTGTCGGCCTTTGCGTTGAGTTTGATCGGGTCGGGATCGTCACCGCCTTCGTCGAACTTCTTCTTCGCATCCGTCAGAAGGAACTCGTACATCCCCCGACGGGTCAGGGAGCGAATGTGCGCAAGGATGGCACGCAGTTCACCTTCAGACAGTTTCTCGAAACTCGGCATGGATGAACCGGCGATACCCCGGCGGATCGTGGTCAACAGGTTATCATCGGTGGGGATTTTCGTGCCGGTGGTCATGGTGAACTTGTACGGCTCGTGACCGAAGTAGCGGGCCTTCGTGGTGAGGGACGTAATTCCGTTACCGTCGCCCCGTTCACCGTGACAGTTGGCACAGTGCTGCACGTACAGTTTCGCGCCGTCGTGGAATTGGGAGACACTTGGGGACGGTTCGGGGCACAGTGCAGTCTGAATTTGCGGGAAGAAATTCGTCGGCGTTCCCCAGGCGACCGCAATCAGGGTGACCGGGATCAAAAACAGCCCGATACGCCCCAGAAGCGGAAGTGTGCAAAGTGGGGGTGTTTCAATCGCAGCAGGCAGGTGACGATCGGCCACGGACATTCGCTAACTCCATGCAGTCGAATAGTGGATAGTGGATAGTGGATAGTGGATAGTAAGACCGAAGCAAAAACTACTTCCCTGCCATTCACCATCTACGACTTCTCTATCCACTATACACAATCCACTACCCACTTTTCCCCCTAGTGCTCCGGGGCGTTCAATGCCACGCGGAAGCCGATGGTGTTGGAGCAACCGCTGGCGGCGTGGGGGCGACGGGTTCCGCTGCGGCATTCGGTGCCGAACATTAGCCAACAGCCGCCTCGGGTGACACGGGTGGTTCCGGTGTCCGGGCCTTGGGGGTCAATTTTCACGGCTTGCCAGTAGTACGATTCGTTGTACCAGTCTTGGACCCATTCCAGGACATTGCCGTGCATATCATGAAGGCCGAAGGCATTCGGGGCGAACTGGCCGACGGAGCAGGGGGACGAGGGTTGATGTTTCGCGTTGGTCGCAAAGTGGGCCAGGACGCCGGTTAACTTTTGGCCGTAGAAGTACGGCATCGCTTCCCCGGCCCGGCAAGCGTACTCCCACTCGGCTTCAGTTGGCAGTCGATAGACGCGGCCCAGGTGTTCTTCTTCGGTGATCTGTTCGAGCTTCTCGCAAAACTTCCCGGCTTCATTCCAGGTCACGAATTCCACGGGGAACTCTGGCTTGCCGCCTTTCTTCTCGTTGAAGTGCGAGGGATTAAAGCCGCACACCTTCGTGAATTGGGTTTGTGTCACCGGGTGAACCGACAGGTAAAACGGCTTGGTAATGGTGATTTTGTGGACCGGCGCTTCATGGGGTCGGTGGCCGGGTTCGTCGTCGGGGGAACCCATCAGGAACGTACCCGGTGGGATCAGGGCGAAGGTCATGCCGATCGTGTTCGTGATGAGTTTCGGCAAGTTCTCGATGGCGACCCGTGCGGGCGGGGTGATCGTAGCTGTGGCGGTAGATGATTTCGTGCCGACAGCGTGTTCACCGGAAGTGGATTTCATCGCAACGAGACGGACAAGCTCCTCGTCTCGGCTCGCGGTTCCTGGGATCGTCATGCGGGCGAGTTGCTCGGCAAGCACCTCGGCATTGGCCGGGCGTTTATCGGGTCGGGCGGACAGACACGCGGCCAACAATTTCGCGTGGTCATCGGGGAAGCCCGAGGCGCGGAATTCGTCCGCCCAATCCGTGCCGACGGGGGGCTGAGCGGACGGGCTGCGTTTCAAAAGTTGATGCCAGATCACCCCAATTGCGTAGACATCGTCACGGGGATCAATGCCATCTTGCTTAATTTGTTGCGGCGAAGCGTACAACGGGGAGTAGGCGCCCCGCAGTTCCAACCGAAGTTGTTCGGCCAGTGAAATCTTTCCGTGGGCCGATTCGACGGGGCGCACGGCTGCGATTTGTCCCCAACCGAAGTCGGAGACCCACATCGTAAACTTGCTCTTTCCACGCGGGTGCAGCAAGATATTGGATGGCTTCAAATCCCGGTGAACGATCCCGCGCCGGTGGGCCTTGGCGATAATTTGCGTCAGTCGTTGAACCAACTTCAAGGACGCTTCCGGCTTTGCGATCTCGTACTTGGAATGCCATTCGGACAACAGCCCGGTGAGGTCGTAGCCGTGAACGTACCCCACATCCAAGCACGGCGGGTTTGTCTCTAAGTAAACACTTCGCAGAGGCACAACACCCGATTCTTCGTTGAGGCCGAACACCTTCACGAGAGTGTTTTGATACTTGATAACCTGTTGGGCTGTGAGCTTATCGGTAGCGAACTTGAGTGCGGCGGGTGAGATTTCCGGGTGTTTCTCACTGGTCGCCATCCAGACTTCCGACGATTCACCCATACCCAGAAACCGTGTCAGTACCCAGTCGTCCATGTTGGGCAACGTGGCACCAGCATTGAGCACCGGCATCCGTGGCGGGAGGTAAACTAACAAGTCTTCGGGCTTGTAAAAAACCAGGTCGTGCGGTGCAGTGTGCCCCATCGGGTCGGACGGGCGCCGTAACACTTGTCGAACCGTGGCGGGCCAACAGGACAAGTAACGTTGCAGTTGATCTTTGAACGGAATCGGGTTGATTTGCGCGAGGCTGACGAGAACCCGACCCAAGATCACGTCGTAAGGTTTCGGGTCGATTGTCACCAGATCGCCGAGCGCGAGTCGCAGTTCTTCCGAACCCAAAGCCCGGTTGGTTCCATGCAGGGTGGCCTTGGCCACGTCCATCAGGACATCGCCAAATCGCAATTCCCCCACGAGCGCCCGGCGGCCTTTGTCACACAGCGCTAATCCGAAACACTGAAGCAGAGTCTGCAAGCGAGTCATGCGAGTACCCTCCGGGCCGAGAGGTTGAAGATGGGGGGCCGGAATAGCACGATTGTAGTTTTCACAGTGTCCCGACGCAACCTATTGAATGCCACAAAGTTAACAGAGTTTCGGAAATGCGGCGAGATGTACGGTTTCGATGGGGTGTCCGCCTCGATTCCCGGCTGCTGGTGGAGAGTGGAGAGTGGAGAGTGGAGAGTGGAGAGTGGAGAGTGGAGAGTGGAGAGTGGAGAGTGGAGAGTGGAGAGTGGGGAGTGGAGAGTGGAGAGTGGAGAGTGGTCAGGACGAAAATCTTTCTTCGGTCT
>JAYVXO010000137.1:0-16217 GCA_043785105.1 Fimbriiglobus sp. | reverse complement strand
AGAGCAAAAAGGACATCCGTCTGGTAGGTCGTGGTCGAGTATTCGAGGCCCGACATTTGACGACCGCCGATCAAACGGCTGGTCTATTACAATTCACTCCGCAAATGTCGGGCCTCGAAGACTCGACCACGACCTACCAGACGGATGTCCTTTTTGCTCTATTTCCCCAGTAGTTGCCGCAACACGTAGGGCAGGATGCCGCCGTTGAGGTAGTACAGCACTTCTTGCGGCGTGTCGATGCGGCAGATCACGTGGAAGTGCTTGGTTGTGCCGTCGGGGGCGGTCGCGGTCACGGGGAGTTCTTTTGTAGTGGCGAAGTTGTGCCCCAAGCCGTCGATCAGGCCGACGATGTCGAAGACTTCTTCCCCGGTCAGGCCGAGAGTCGTGGCGTTTTCGCCGATCCGGAATTGTAATGGGACCACGCCCATGCCGACGAGGTTGCTGCGGTGGATGCGCTCGAAGCTTTCGGCGATCACGGCTTTCACGCCGAGCAACCGCGTCCCCTTAGCCGCCCAGTCGCGGCTGGACCCGGAGCCGTATTCCTTGCCGCCGATCACCACGAGTGGCACGCCCGCTTTCTGGTACTGCATCGACGCATCGTAAATCGACATCTGCGTGCCGACGGGCAGGTAGCGCGTGAAGCCGCCTTCGACGCCGGGGACGAGGGCGTTCTTCAACCGCACGTTGGCGAACGTCCCGCGCACCATCACGTCGTGATGGCCGCGGCGGGCGCCGTACTGGTTGAAGTCCTTCTGTTGAACGCCGTTGGCGATCAGGAAGGCACCGGCAGGGGTCTCTTTTTTGATGTTGCCCGCCGGGGAGATGTGGTCCGTCGTGATGCTGTCACCCAGTAGGGCCAGCACCCTGGCACCCGTGATCTCCGTGACCGGGGACGCACTGGTGCCCATGCCGTCGAAGTACGGCGGGTTGGCGATGTACGTGGACTTTTCCTCCCACGAGTACAGTTCGCCGGCTGGCACGTGCAACGCTTTCCAGTTCTCGTCGCCGTCGAACACTTCGCCATAAATCCGCTTGAAGGAAGATTCCTTGATCGCGGAATGCAACACTTCCGCGACTTCGGCTTGCGTCGGCCACACGTCTTTCAGGAACACTTGTTCGCCGTGCAGGTCGGTGCCCAGTGGTTCAGTTTCCCAGTCGATGTCCACCTTCCCCGCAATCGCGTAGGCCACGACCAACGGCGGTGACGCGAGGTAGTTGGCCCGCACGTCGGCATGGACGCGGCCTTCAAAGTTGCGGTTGCCACTGAGCACCGCCGAGACGACCAGACCGCCGGAATGAATCTCTTTCGTGATCGAATCGGCAAGCGGGCCGCTGTTGCCGATGCACGTCGTGCAGCCGTAGCCGACGACGTTGAACCGCAGCTTTTCCAGCGACGGCAGCAACCCGGCTTCGGTTAAGTAGTCGGTCACGACCTTCGACCCCGGTGCCAAGCTCGTCTTCACCCACGGCTTCGTGGTCAACCCCCTAGCCGCCGCTTTCTTGGCCAGCAACCCGGCGGCCAGCATGACCGACGGGTTGGAAGTATTGGTGCAACTCGTGATGGCCGCGATGACCACGGAGCCGTCGGTCAGCGGTTCGCTGGATTCGAGTTCCGGGGCGATCGGGCCTTCCAAGCCGAGGGAAACCATCTTCGGTTTCGTGGCCGCCGACTTCAGCTTCGGCAACGCTTCCTGGAACGACTTCTTCATATCCTTCAACGCCACACGGTCTTGTGGGCGGGTCGGTCCAGCCATGCTCGGTTCCACGACCGCGAGGTCCAGTTCGACGACATCGGTGTACGTCGCTTCCGGGGCGCCGACGATGTGGAACAGCCCTTGTTCCTTGTAATACGCCTCGACCAGTTCAATCAATTCGGCAGGGCGTCCGGTGGTGCGGAGGTAGTTCAGCGTTTCCTTGTCCACGGGGAAGATGCCACAGGTCGCGCCGTACTCGGGGGCCATGTTCGCAATCGTCGCCCGATCTGCCAGGGACAAGTCCGCAAGGCCGTCGCCGAAGAACTCGACGAACTTGCCGACGACGCCTTTCTTGCGAAGAATCTGCGTGACGGTCAGCACCAGGTCGGTGGCCGTCGTCCCCTCCCGGAGTTTGCCGGAGAACTTGAAGCCGACGACTTGCGGGATCAACATGCTGACGGGTTGGCCCAACATCGCCGCTTCCGCCTCAATGCCGCCCACCCCCCACCCCAACACGCCAAGCCCGTTGACCATCGTGGTGTGCGAATCGGTGCCGACCAGCGTGTCCGGGTACGCAACGTTTTCGTCATCGACGAACGTCACCCGAGCGAGGTATTCGAGGTTCACCTGGTGAACGATGCCGGTTTCGGGCGGCACAACTTTGAAGTTCCGGAAGGCGTTCTGGCCCCACCGCAGGAAGATGTAGCGTTCTTGGTTGCGTTCGTATTCCAGCTTGGTGTTGTCCGCAAAGGCGTGCGAAGTGCCTGCGGAATCCACCTGCACGGAGTGGTCAATCACTAGTTCGCACGGCACCAACGGGTTGATCTTCGCCGGGTCGCCACCCAGCCGCTTCATCGCGTCCCGCATCGCGGCCAAGTCCACGACGCACGGCACGCCGGTGAAGTCCTGCAACAGTACCCGCGCCGGCGTGAAGCCGATTTCGGTGTCCGGCTCCGCCTTCGCGTCCCACTTCGCCAAGCTCTCGATGTCCTTCTTGCTCACCGAAAGCCCGTTCTCCCGGCGGAGCAAGTTTTCGAGCAGAATCTTCAGCGAGAACGGCAGGGTCTTGGCTTGCGGGAACTGCTTCTCCAACTCGGCGAGTTTGAAAATCGTGAACGACTTGCCACCCACGGTCATCGTCGATTGGGTGCCGAAACTATCACTTGACATGGGAGGCGTCCTGAACTGGTGTGCGGTGTGTCACAGGGGGGTATTGTTGGCGCAAAGGGGAGCGACGGCAATGGACGCGAGAAAACGATTCGCCACACTGACTGTCTCGGAACTGCAAGCTGCCGGAGTGGCAGGGAACGCCCATGAACGATCGTTCATGGGCTTTGCACGCTTTACAAAACCAGAAACACGCTCCGCTTGACCGCCTTGCGGGGCCGCTCTACAATTCCGCAACTTCATCCCAGACGTCGGTTCGTTCTTGGCTTGTCGGCAGTCGGTTGGGCTTCCGGCTTGGCACCGTGCTATCATTCGGTTATCACGCTGCCACATTCGGAATGGACTTGCCGGTGTTGGTTCTTGCTGGTCGTGGAGCATATGATGAATTGGAATTCTTATTGCGGCTGACCTGCGGGTCGTCTGCGGATTGAAACAAGGATACCTCGATGTATGAACGCTTTACGGATCGCGCCCGAAAGGTGATGCAGCTTGCGAACCAGGAAGCGCAACGGTTCAACCACGAATACATCGGCACGGAGCACATCCTGCTCGGGCTGGTGAAGGAAGGGTCCGGGGTCGCGGCCAACGTGCTGAAGAACCTGGACGTGGACTTGCGAAAGATCCGCCTGGAAGTCGAGCGCATCGTCCAACCCGGTGCCGGTGGCGACCAAGTCGTCATGGGGCGGCTCCCCCACACCCCCCGAGCCAAAAAGGTGATCGAGTACTCCATTGAGGAGGCTCGGAACCTGAACCACAACTACGTCGGCACCGAACACCTGCTGCTTGGCCTTCTCCGGGAGCAAGAAGGTGTGGCCGCTCAGGTTCTCATGAACCTGGGACTTAAACTAGAAGATGTCCGGGAAGAAGTGCTTAACTTACTGGGGCACAATCCCATGCCGAATGAAAATGAACCAAGTGGCGGTGGTGGCAGTGCTGGCAGCGGCGGGGGGAGCGGCGAACGCACTTCCGGGCGCACCAAATCGAAAACCCCCGCACTCGATAGCTTTGGACGAGACCTCACGGAACTCGCCCGCCAAAATAAACTCGACCCGGTCATCGGTCGCGCGAACGAAATTGAGCGCGTGATCCAGATCCTCAGCCGCCGCACCAAAAACAACCCGGTGCTGTTGGGCGAAGCCGGTGTCGGGAAGACCGCCATCGTCGAAGGACTGGCCCAACTCATCATTGATAGCAACGTCCCGGAACTGCTCCGTGACAAGCGACTCGTGGTGCTGGACCTCGCCATGATGGTGGCGGGCACGAAGTATCGCGGCCAGTTTGAAGAGCGGATCAAGGCCGTGATGAACGAAGTTCGTCGCGCCAAGAATACGATCCTGTTCATCGACGAACTGCACACCCTAGTGGGAGCCGGTGGGGCGGAAGGGGCGATTGACGCCTCCAACGTGCTGAAGCCCGCTTTGGCCCGTGGCGAAATTCAGTGCATCGGGGCGACCACGCTCGACGAGTACCGCAAGTACATCGAGAAGGACCAAGCCCTGGCCCGACGTTTCCAGGACATCATCGTCAACCCGCCGAACAAGGAAGAAGCGGTCGAGATTCTGAAGGGGTTGCGGGACCGGTACGAAGCGCACCACCGCGTGCAAATCACAGACGAAGCCCTGAAAGCCGCCGTGGACCTGTCGGACCGCTACATCTCGTCGCGGTGCTTGCCGGACAAGGCGATCGACGTGATCGACGAAGCCGGCGCCCGGATTCGCCTGAAAGCGATGACGCGGCCACCGGACCTCAAAGAGATCGACGAGCAGATTGAAAAGCTCAACACGGAGAAAGAATCCGCCGTCGCCGAGCAAGACTTCGAGAAGGCTGCCAGCCTGCGCGACCAAGCCGATAAGCTCAAGAAGAAGAAGGACACGGTCACGAAGGAATGGCGTGACAAGGCCAAAGAAACCGACGGCGTCGTCGATGAAGACGTGATCGCCGAAGTCGTGTCCAAGATGACCGGCGTGCCGTTGAAGAAGGTCGGCGAGGACGAAACCAAGCGTCTGCTGAGCATGGAAGACGAACTGCACGGGACTGTGGTCAGCCAACACGAGGCGATCAAGTCGCTGTCGAAGGCGGTCCGCAAGAGCCGGGCCGGGTTGAAGGATCCGAAGCGTCCGATCGGCAGCTTCATCTTCGCCGGGCCGACGGGCGTCGGCAAAACTTTGCTGGCGAAGTCGCTGGCCAAGTTCATGTTCGGCGACGAGGCCGCCATCGTGCAACTCGACATGTCCGAGTACATGGAGAAGCACAACGTCAGCCGTCTCGTCGGCGCGCCGCCGGGCTACATCGGCTACGAAGAAGGCGGCCAACTGACCGAGAAGATTCGTCGCAAGCCGTACTCGGTCGTGTTGCTCGACGAAATCGAAAAGGCCCACCCGGACGTCTGGAACATGTTGCTCCAGATCATGGAAGAAGGCCGCCTGACGGATAACGTCGGCCGGATCGTGGACTTCAAGAACACGATTTTGATCCTCACCACGAACGTCGGTGCGGAACAGATTATCACGCCGGACGACCTCAGCAGCGTCATGACCAAGTACGTGGTCAAGAGCGCCGATGTCAGCTACACGGATATGAAGAAGAAACTGCTGGAGCAGATGACGAAAGTCTTCCGCCCCGAGTTCCTCAACCGCCTGGACGACACGATCGTCTTCCGGTCCCTGACCAAAGAGAACCTCAAGCAGATCGTGGACATGGAACTGGCGAAGGTCGGCAAGCGGTTGAAAGAAAAGAACCTGAAGCTCGTCGTCTCCGACGAAGCCAAGGAGTTCATGATCGACAAGGGTTCCAGCACCGACTACGGTGCCCGCCCCCTCCGCCGGGCGGTCGAACAACACCTCGAAGACGCGCTGTCCGAGTCGCTACTGCGGGGCGAGTTTGCCGGCAAGGACACGATCATCGTGAAGATCGGCGACGGCGAAGACGGCGAGAAGAAACTCGTCTTCGAGACAACCTCGCTCACCACCCCCGCCAAAGTCGATGAACCCGCCGTGGCCACGCTGGAAATTAAGAGCTAACGCGGCACGGTTCGCTAGAAATTTTCCGGCTAGGGGTGGGGTAGGAGTCGTTTCTTCCAACAAGACGTGAGTGACTGAAGCGAACGGCGGGCAGGTTATCCTGCCCGCCGTTCGCATTTCATCGGGGCTTTGATTCTGGTTTGATGGCCCCATCGGGGCCAAGGCGTGTAGCCACGGGTGGAGCGCTTCGCGCAACCCGTGGAGACCGCGACTCCACTACCAAACCGCCCTGAAGGGGCGGCGGATTTCCTTCACCCCTTCAGGGCGAGTGACAATGGGGTCACTGTCCACGGGTTGCGCGAAGCGCTCCACCCGTGGCTACATCCCGGTGCCCCTTCAGGGCACAAAGCCAAGAAAGCCTCCTGACTTTCACTTCGCAGGTTGCACTTCGGATTGTTGCAACACATGCGGTCGTGGGGTGTCGTCCGTGACGGTCACTTTCGCAGGTAACGTCGGCATGTCGTGATTCTTGGCCGACAGTTTGGCTCGCTCGTCGCACTTGGCAACCCAACCCGCGATCGCCCACTCTTGACGAAGCACGTTCACCAACACCTTGACATCAACACCGGCGTGGTCGCCGACCGCGTTCACGTCCGCGTTGAACGTGTTCGGGTGCGGCGTGCGGCAAAGCGACAATCGGGCTAACCCGTCGAGATTGGTGTCCAGTTTGGTCGCTAGCTGCTCCGAGGTCAGTTTGTCGGTCAGGCAATTCTTGGCCAACCAGTACCCGACGAATTCGGGCTTGGTCGCTGTGGTGCGGAGGGCGGCGGCGTTCAAGAATTCTTGCGTGGACGGAGTGGTCATGATTCGTTGCCCTTTTCGTCGTTACGCAGGCGCGAAATTCGTTTCCGAATCCGCGCCAGGATTGTTTTCACGGTCTGGCTAGCGAGACCAGTCAACGGTGCGATCTCGGATGGGTTGGTGTGGCCGTCGAGCCAGGCGTTCAGCACGAGTTCTTCTTCATCAGTAGCAACAATCTGACCCCGAAGTCGAATCGCCGTTTCTCGGTCACTCGCCGCATCATCACTTGAAGGACCGCCCGACCCTTGTTCTGTGACACCGTCCGTCGCATAATTTTTTTCGCGGCCTTTGCGGCGGGTGTCCGACCGGAACTTTGACCGCAGGCGATCACGGGCAACGCGGGTAATCCGCAGGCGTCCGTTCGGTGCGGAATGCTCGCCGGAATCAGCGACACGAAGCAGCGCTTCGACGACGGCGTCCGCAACCAAGTGCGGGTCGGCACTGGGATAGCGTGCCAAAAGGCGGTCCGTGACCGTGACCGCATGGCGTTCGTAAAGCTCCGCAACTCGCGTTCGGGCGTCGTCGTTCAACGGTGAGGGGAGCATGGCCGTAATCTATGGCAACGGTGGAAACTCACCATCCAACCAGCGGCGAAAGTTCAGCGATTTTACCTCAAGTCGATACTCCGTCACCACGCCGGGAAAGTGCGGATCGACCCACCCGGCGTCCGCCGCGGCCTGCCACGAAGATTCGGCTGGCATGTCAACCGATTTCAGCAAGACAAGCGGGCAGTTCCCCACACCGGCAGCATAGGCCGCGATCGAATCCGTGGTGAGTTCCCAGGTGTGCGGCACGGCGGCAATTTGGGCTTCGTACCGTTGCAGAAAAACATCGCTATTCAACAACTGAACACGAGAGGTAGCAGGGGTATCCCACCACGCCAACTGAGGGGGGGCAATCGGCAATCCCGTCCGTTCGCTCAAGATCATCGTGGCGAGTTGGGTGGCGTGAAGTGCGTAAAAATGCGACCGCTCAAGCCCCAAGTTTTGCCACCGATCCAGTTCCCGAATGGCATCCACAAGCACGCCGCCGCCAGCCACGATCAGGATGCGCGATTCCTCCCGCGACGCCAACCACTTGTGAACCCCCGCGACCAGTTGCGGATGATCGTAAAGGCTACCGCCCAGCTTCACGATCAGCCGCGATTCGGTGTTCAATTCCATTCGATCAGCGTCCTATCTGTTTGTGAAGTTTTTTATCCGGGTTGATGGTCAGTCTTGGTTTTGTGCCCTGACGGGGCACCGGAGTGTAGCCACGGGTGGAGCGCAGCAGAACCCGTGGAAAGTGACACCCCATTGTCAATCGCCCTGAAGGGGCGACGGAATTCCGCTGCCCCTTCAGGGCAGTGCAGTAGTGGGGTTTACGGTTCCACGGGTTGCGCGAAGCGCTCCACCCGTGGCTACAACCCGGTGCCCCGTCAGGGCACTCAAACCAAAACTCGTAGTTCAATTGTCAAGGGCGTTGCTCCGTCGCCAAGACTGCTAGGGCATACGCCGGCGCACACGTTGCCAGTTCCGGCCCGAGGCGGTCCGTCAGCGAAATGAATTCCGTCGTGTCCAATTGAAACGACTGCATAACTTGATGCGCCAGAAATTCCCCGGAACCCGAGGTGATGACGACCCGATCCGTCCCGAGTGATTCGTGTTGCAACGACTTGATACGATTGAACTGCTGAAGGAAATGGTGTTGGATCAATTCCATCTGCGCCTTCAGAACCGCCTCCGCAAGTCGGTGGGTTGCGTCTGATGACGTGAGTTCCGGGTCGCCGCAAAGCATCCGGCTGAGGCGCGCATGGGCGTGTTTCTTGGTGGCAGGGCGGCCATCGGCGGTGTCGGTGTCAGCCGCGTTTTCTGGCGTGTGTCCTAGAAGCAAGTAGGCATCCAGTGTCGTGGCGAAGAGTTCGGCGGCAACGGCATCCGGGCGAACGAGAGCGCAGATCGGCGTGCGGCGAACGCCAGTGTAGACCAGTTCGCCGTGTTCCATCCGCGTCGTGTCGGTGTTGCCTTTGGCGCACGGTGAACCGTCGAGGATGGGGATGATGTCCGTCGTGGTGCTGCCGATGTCGAACAATAGTGCCGTGCCGCGTGGGACGTAGCACCCGACATACGTTGCCAAGCCATGCCAGTTAGCGGCGGCGACTTTGAGGTAATCGCGGCGAGCTTCTTCGACGTTGACGAACTGAGTTTCGGTACTCCACACGCGAATCGGGTGACTGCGGCTGGCCTTTTGCATCGCCGTCAAGATGTGCTGGACGCCATCACGCTTCGTCTCGTAGCAATCGCACAATTCGCCGGTCATCGTGACCGCGAACTCGTTCACATCAGGAAATTGTGCCACAATATCGACGAGAGCCGCACTTAACTTGTCCGGTTGTTTCCACAGCGGAAACGGCACCGAGACGGCCCGTTTATCCACGGTGGCCGCCTTCAAGTTCGCCCCGCCGATGTCGAGTCCTAGAACAATCGGTGTCATGCCGCCATCTTAGCCAACCAGGGACGCTCGACGATGGGTCGTTACTTAATCGGGATTGATCTCGGCACGACGAACTCAGCCGTGGCGTTCGTGGACCTGCAAGCCAAGGCCAAGAGCGGCGTCAAGCTTCAGACGTTCCCGATCGCGCAACTCGTGGCCACCGGGGAGATGGGCGAGCAACCGTTGTTGCCGTCGTTTCTCTATCTGCCGGGCACCCATGAACTGCCGCCCGGCGCGATTGCGTTGCCGTGGTACCCGAACGCGACCGACGTGGTCGGCGTGTTCGCGCGGAACCACGGTGGCAAAGTTCCGGGGCGGTTAGTGTCGTCCGCGAAGTCGTGGCTGTCCCACCCCGGCGTGGATCGCACGGCGCCCCTGTTGCCCTGGGGTGCGCCACCGGATGTCGTTCGACTTTCCCCGCTTGAAGTCTCGACGAAGTATTTGCAACACATCGTTCAAGCCTGGAACCACGCGCCGAAACGCAACCCGGACGACCGGCTCGAAGATCAACAAATCGTGTTGACTGTCCCGGCGTCGTTCGACGACGTGGCGCGGAACCTGACCGCCGAAGCCGCCAAGCAAGCCGGGTTGAAGTCTGTGGCGTTGCTCGAAGAACCGCAGGCGGCGTTTTATGCGTGGCTGGGAACGCACACCGCCACGGAAGCGGGCAAGTTAAAGCCGGGGATGCGCTGCCTTGTGGTCGATGTCGGCGGCGGAACGAGCGACTTCAGCTTGATCCGCGTCGGCGAAGAAGCCGGGGAATTGACGTTCCTGCGGGACGCGGTCGGGGATCACCTGCTGTTGGGTGGCGACAACATGGACCTCGCGCTGGCCAAGGCAGTCGAGACGAAGTTACCTGCCGGGAAGCTGGATGCCGCGCAGTTTGGCGCCTTGGTGCAAGTGTGTCGGGCCGCGAAAGAAACGATGCTCTCGCCCAACCCACCGGCGGAGTATCCGATCACGGTCGTCGGTCGGGGCCGCTCCGTCGTGGCTGGCACCATCTCGATCAACATCACACCCGCCGATGTCAACGCGGCACTGCTGAATGGCTTCTTTCCGATTGTCCCGTTCGATGCCGACCCCAACCGCACGGCTCGCGCAGGGTTACAAGAAATGGGGCTGCCCTACGTCGCGGACCCGGCGGTGACCAAGCACCTCGCCGCGTTCTTACGGCAACACTTAACGGCTGAATCGGACACGATTGACGCGATCCTTTTCAACGGCGGCGTCTTCACCCCCAAGGCGTTGCGCGATCGGGTGATTGACGTGATGCGCCCCTGGTTCGACAAGCCAAGCCGGACGTGGAAACCGCTCATTCTGAATAGCCCGTCGCTCGATCTCGCAGTGGCGTGGGGTGCGGCGTACTTGGCGTGGTTGAAGCAATCGGGCGGGCGGCGGATCGGCGGCGGCATCCCGCGTTCGTACTACCTGGGCATCGACGGCGGAGCGACTTCGGATCGGACCCAGCCCGTGGTTTGCGTCGTCCCACGGCAGTTGGAAGAGGGGCAGGAGATCGCCATTCCGAAGCCGGAATTTGAACTGGCGATCGGCGAGCCGGTGCTGTTCCCGCTGTTCACGTCCACGGTGCGGGGCGAGGACAAGCCCGGTGAAGTGCTGACACTTTCCCCGACGCAGTTGCTACAACTGCCACCGTTACACACGATCTTACGGGGCGGAAAACGCAGTGGCGTGAAGCGCGTTCCGGTCACGTTGGCAGCGAAGTGTACCGAGATCGGCACGCTGGAACTGCACTGCGTTTCCCGCGAAGGCAACCGCTGGAAGTTAGAGTTCAACGTCCGCGATGTGGTCCGAGAATCACCGCAACGACAGGAGAGGGGACAAGAGGGTGTCGCGGAAGACACCCCGACCATTCTCGACGTGTTCCCCGAAGAAAAACTGCAGGCCGCAGGCGAGGCAATTCGCAATTGCTTCACGACGCCGTCACCGACAGCCGCCGAGTTACCCAAGGCACTGGAATCAATCCTCGAATCGGGGCGGCAAGAATGGCCGTCCGGGTTGTGTCGGCGGCTGTGGGACTTCCTCACGGAGGTTTCGGAGCAGCGTACCAAGTCGCCGCAACACTTGTCGCGGTGGTACAACCTCGTTGGGTTTTGCTTGCGGCCCGGTTTCGGCGATCCGCTCGATCGGTATCGGGTCGAAGCGCTGTGGAAACTCATCACCACGACCACAGCCGCCCAAGCCAAACAACCGACGGTCTTGGAGGGCGGTGCCGATTACTGGATCATGTGGCGCCGGGTGGCCGGCGGGTTGAACGGGGCCTTGCAGCAGGTGTTATTTGCGAAGCTGAAGATGGTGCTACTTCCCGCAAGGAACAAACCTGCCCCGAAGCCCAACACCAACGAACTCGCGGAAATGTGGCGGGCGGCAGCGGCCCTCGAACGCATTGACGCCAGGGTGAAACAGCAACTCGGGGACGAGTTGCTGAAGCAAATTCAACGGACGCCCACTCCGCACTACGCCTTCTGGACACTCACCCGCCTCGGCGCCCGGCAACAGTTTTACGGGCCGCTCAACACCATCGTTCACCCCGAAATTGTTGAAGCCTGGATCGAAGCCTTGCTGCACTACCAACCCACGTCGGACAACGACCGCCTCGGCTGGGGCTTCTGCCTCGCCCAACTCGCCCGCAACACCGGCGCACGCGGCGTCGATGTCAGCGAAGACCACCGCACCGGCGTAGCCAAACTGCTGCGAACCCTGTTCGTCCCCGAAGCGTGGCCGCACATGGTCGAGGAAGTTGTCACCGTAGGCGGCGACGAACAGAACCGGCTCTTCGGCGAAGCACTACCCATCGGGTTGCGACTGGCAGGGAATTGATTTGGTCGAGTATCGAGTATCGGGTATCGGGTATCGGGTATCGTGCCCTGAAGGGGCACCGGGATGTAGCCACGGGTGGAGCGCTTCGCGGAACCCGTGGAACCGGCCCCAACACTCGACTGCCCTGAAGGGGCAGAGGAATCCTTCGCCCTTTCAGGGCGACTTCGGAGGGAGTCGCGGTCCACGGGTTCCGCTTCGCTCCACCCGTGGCTACATCCCGGTGCCCCTTCAGGGCACAAAACCAAGAGCACCAATCGTCGCGTTCGGTTTGATGGCCGCGAAGCGGTCACGGGATGTAGCCACGGGTGGAGCGCTTCGCGGAACCCGTGGAACCGACAACCCCAACACTCAACTGCCCTGAAGGGGCAGAAGAATCCTTCGCCCCTTCAGGGCGTGTGACAATCGGCTGTCACTTCGTACCACGATCGCTGTCACGGCCGCTATCGGGCGGGAGGTCGAACTCCAGTTCCGGGAAGATGTCGGTCGGTAGGCCGGCGGCGTGCATGGCGGCGGTGAGTTTCTTGACGGCGGAGAAGCGGTAGTTGGCGACTTGTTGTTCGGAGATGGCCAGGGTTTCCGCGACTTGCCAGTTCGGGGTGCCTTTCACGAAGAGCAGTTCTAGCACTTGAATGCGGACGTAATCGCGCTTGGTTTGGAACTCTCGGATCAACTCCCGGAGTGCGTTTTTGACGGCGACGGCTTCGAGGTCGAGGCGTTCCTTGCTGCGGGCAATGCTGGACGCGGCGTGTTGGCGGTTGTCCGGTTCGCGGCCCAGGATTTCGGCGTCGGCTTCGCTGCCCGTTTGATAGGGTCGGCGGCCAATCTTGCGGAGTTGGTCGGTCACCTTGTGCGATGCGATGGTGAACAGCCACGTTTGCAGGTCGCGTTTGTCGTCGAAGTTGCAAATGCCACGCAGGAAGCCGATGAAGACTTCCTGTACCACGTCTTCGACCGTGGCGTGGTCCCGGAGTCGGCGGCGAACATAGGCTTGCAGGCGACCTTCATAGCGGTTGACTAACTCCGCATACGCCGCGTTCGCTTTGGCGGCCCCTGCACGAATGTCTTGCACCAACAACTGATCGGAGGCGGACGACATCGCGGTTCTCCCCGGCACAAGTGGCTTCAACGGATGAAACCACTTTACGCTTTGATCGCAATGACCGCTACTACCACTGTGACAACCGCGATCATTCCAATGCCCAGAACCCAGGTCAGGTAGCCCTTCGTCAGCGCGTCGAGCCGGAAGAAGCCGAACAGTGCGGCCACGAGGACGAACGCCAACTGACCGTACCGCGAGTTGAGGAGCCGGGACTCGGAGCGGAGGCTGCGTAACTGTTCGCTGCTGATTTCCACGTCCATTTCCACCCACACCCGGTCCGGGTCGAGGTTCGCTTCGACCCACAATTTCTTGTCTTCCTCAGTGGGTTGAATCACCTTCATGGTGTCGGGTTGGGCGTAGGAATCCCGAATCTTCGACAACGATGGCACGTGGCGAATCGGTTCATCCAGATGGAGGAGTTTATCCATCAGTTGCTTCTGGGCTTCTTGGTAAACCTCTTCCTTGGCCAGTTCCGGCGTGGCTTGCGGCGTGCGGCTCTTGAGACCCGTCAACCGGATGGCCGGCGTGGGGTGCGGCGTTTTGTTGACCGAGGCGCGAACCGTAACGGCGCGATTGGGGACCGAGACGTTGACGGTGGTATTCGGCTTCACGTGGACATCGGGGGCCTCGTCGTCGCCAGCGATCACGGCCAGCCTTTTCTCCGCCGCGAGCGCCCCGCCGATCACGCCGTTGTCGGCAACGTGATTCGTCAGACGGCGGTGGCTCATGCGGTCCAGCCGTTCCGGTTCAGGCGGGGATGTCACACCCCGTCGGGAATCCGAATCGTTGAACATCGCAATGAAGGCCGCAGCCACGGCACCGACGACGAGGATATGGAACACCCGCTTGCCCGTGCTGCCGGATTTCTTTGTCGAGCAAGGTCGATTGTTTCGAGGATCCATCGGACGGTCTCCGGTTAAGCCGCAGCAAGATACTTACAAGTTCAGTCAGCGACGCTTATTGACAACTCACCCACGGAACCGCAGTTTCTTGGGTTGTGGTGGCGGGGGTGGGGACCACGGGCTGACCATTTGCACCGCGACGGTTGCGAGGATCAAAGGCACGATCGCCCCGGTTACGGGTGAGCCACTTTCCCACGGCCACAGGAACAACAGCAAGCTACCCCACAGACCCGCCGCAATCGGTGGCCACAACGTCAGCCGGTCCTTGCGATCGCGGGCCACGGTTCGCCACCAACGACCGGCGCCGAGAATCCCACCGAAGTACAACATGTACCGCGAGACAACCGACAGCGTATCGCCTTCAAAAGTTAACAGACCGAACAGCGTTTTGTAACCCGTTGGCGTCGGCCACGTGTTGACCAAGGGCATCGCCCAACCGTCTGCCCAGAACGCCAACACACCGACGGCCATGCCCAACATGACGAACCGCAATCGGGGCCACCACGAATCCGTCGAGCGATAGTTTCGTCGCCCGGCCCCAATGAGCAGAACCCAACTGAGTGTTGAGGTCATCAAAAACATCTTGCCCAACGTCGCCCATTCCGACGTTTGGGCCAACAGTGCATAGGGAACGAGTGCCAAGGCACCGATCAGCGGCGCCTTGGTCAAC
The DNA here is from genome assembly GCA_043785105.1 of Fimbriiglobus sp. GTDB lineage: Bacteria > Planctomycetota > Planctomycetia > Gemmatales > Gemmataceae > Fimbriiglobus. The sequence continues at coordinate 1,554 of JAYVXO010000137.1, read as the reverse complement.
CCGCCAGCCAGGTCGGTGACCCGGTCCCGCCACGCTGTGATGACTGGGCGGGCTTGTGGCAACGGGGTTTGTTGATTCACGTGCGGTAGCGGGTTCGGCAAAGCCACCGCTTGCGGAATCGACACCGCACGTGGCGGGTCGCCCAACATAATCGGCGTGCCGTCAATCAGCGGCATGGCCGTGATGACGGGCGGTGCGAACACGGGCTGTGGCGGTGCGGCAATCGTCGGAACCGGAATCGCAGGGGCGGGCTGCGCGATCGGCAACGTGGCCGCATCCACGGCCCGAGCAAATTCGCTCATCGTGCCGTACCGCTTCAGGGGGTTCTTATCCAGTGCCTTCAGAATCACCGGGCGGAACGCTTGTGGTAATTTCATGAGGTCGGCCTCCGCCGTGAGGTGCTTCATCAGAATTTCGTTGTCCGATTCCCCGTCGAACGGCAGTTGCCCGGTGAGCATCTCGTACAGCATCACCCCGCAGGCATAAAGGTCGATCGACTTGTCGTACTTGCCGCTGCCGATTTCCGGTGCCATGTAGTGGACCGTGCCGACCCGTTGCGTCTGCCGTTGTCCACTACTGAGCGACTTGCACAGGCCGTAATCGCCGACCTTCAGGTTGCCGTTCTCGATGAAGATGTTGGCCGGCTTGAGGTCGCGGTGAACGACGCCTTGGTCGTGCAAGTGCCCGACGGCCCGCGACAGGCTCAGGAACCATTCCTTGGCCAAATGTTCCGGCAAGCCGTTGCGGTGCCGGTTCACCACTTGGGCCAGCGATTCCCCGAGGACGTACTCCATGACGATCCAAGTTTCTCCCTGTTCGTCCGTGCGAACGTCGTAAACGTGGACCAGATTGGGGTGCTTCAAGTTGAGGCAATTCACCACCCCGCGCATCTCGATTTCACGCTCGGACAGTAGCTTCAGCGCGACTTCCTTGCCGCCATCGCTGACCGCAAAGTAAACCTCGCCAAACCCACCTTTGCCAACGCCGCGTTTGATGGTGAACCCATCCAACACACGCTGCCCGGATTTGTAACTGAATCGCATCGGTCATCCCTCGTCCCGTATCCCGCTTCATCATGCCATTATTCGCCGCCCGCAGGCCCGCATTTGCGCAGTGTGGAGAATTTATAGTGGGAAGTGGATAGTGGACGGTGAAAAGTGGATCGAACCGAGCATCCGGGATGATAATCTGTCTTCGGTCTTACTCTCCACAATCCACTCTCCACTCTTCTTGTTGGAAGAAACGTCACCTACCCCACCCCTAGCGGGAAATTTTCCAACAACGCCCACCCACAAAAATAGCTCACCAGTATGGTGAGCTATGAATTCTGAAAATCAGTGCTACGTTTGAGTGTCGCGTCTGGTTAAGGATCGCTGCACAAATAACTTCCGTGCCAATCGCTGTTGTAAATTGTGGGTTAACGAGAAAATAGTTCACTAAAAAGCATCTTGAGTATTGGCGGATTTCAGTTCATTCAAATGGGCCGTCTGGGTTTTGTGCCCTGAAGGGGCACCGGCGTGTAGCCACGGGTGGAGGCTTTGCGCAACCCGTGGA
>JAYVXO010000136.1:0-5297 GCA_043785105.1 Fimbriiglobus sp. | reverse complement strand
CGATATGCCCGCCGCTGATGTTTCGATGCCGACATGAATTGCTCCTAAAGTGTTGGGATTCAATACTATAGAACACGATCCTTTACCGTATGGTCTCTTAGCGAAACACTGTTGCGTAAATAATCAGCAATTTCAGAAAATTGCGGACGTTTATCCAAACTAATAGAGTGTTCACCCGCAACATCGAGTGAAAGTCCATTGGGTTGTTCGTAAACAAAAATGACTTGTACGGAGTGTTCCGTGAGCCGTGTCATTGCTCGACGTTCTGGTGGAATTCGCGGGTCATCGCTGTCCTGAAGTCCTCGATTGAATCTCTCAAGAATATCGTCTTCATCAACTGGGCAGGCAATCAAGAACTGTGTTGCTGCTTTCTTGTCATCTTTCTGTTCGGCTAACTGTTTTGATTTTGAAGTCACTAATGCATCTCCCCATGATTCAGGACCGTCGGGGATTTTGTCGCTGTATACGTCATCTACCAGCCCGTCGATTTCAGTTGGTAAAGTAACAGACCGTTTATCGCAAAGCACTAGGTATGACCTCAGTAGCGAATGCAGATCGTACACCCACTCCGAGGCGCCGAAGTCTGGCCGTCCTTCCTTTTCCCGAGGTTTGATGAGCCACAGTTCTGCTTTCCGTTTCGCCGCAACTCGTTCGCCACGTTCGTGGCGGTGGAGGCGGCCGGCGCGTTGGAGGACTAGGTCCACTGGCGCGATGTCGGAGATCATGACATCGAAGTCCAGGTCGAGGCTTTGTTCGATCACTTGGGTCGCCACCAAGATTGCCCGTTTCGGGCGGCTGAACACAGTCGGTTCCTTTGGAACTTTGCCGTAACGGCCCAGCACCGCCATTTCGATCTCCTGACGGCGACCGAACGGGAAGCGGGCGTGGAACAGTTCGATCTCGATTTTCCCGGCTTTGATGTCCGTATCGAACGCCGCCGTCAAGTTCGTGAACGTCTCTTGGGCCAAGCCCACGGTGTTACGGATCACGGCGGCACACCCTCCGTCTTTCAGCGATTCCCGGAGCTTCGTGGCCAGGTCGTCGGGGGCGAGCCAGCCGAGTTGGATCGTTTTCTTCCGAGATGCATCCGCCATCACTTGGACCTCACACACATCCTTTCCCCCAACTCCCACTTTCGTTACACGCGGGTAGGGAATTTTGCTGGAAAAATCCAAGTTCTTGACACCGGCGTAGGCTTCCATCAACTCCAACCGCTTCGCCTTCGGCAACGTGGCACTGAGTAACACCACCGGGCACCCTAGCGCCGCCAGCCACTGAAGCAATCGCGCCATTAGGGTGGTCATGTAGGCGTCGTAGGCGTGGACCTCGTCGAGGATCACGCACTTGCCCGCGAGGCCGAAGAGGCGGACGAACACGTGCTCAGTTTGCAGCACCGCCATCAAGACTTGGTCGATCGTGCCGACGCCAAACGGCGCCAGCAGCGCCTGCTTTTTGTTCTTGGCGAACCACTCCTCCGCCACGACGCCACTCGGTTTTTTGCCCGCATCGTAAAGCTCGGCGCGGTAGTTCAACCGCTCGAAGTTGGGGTTCAGGGACGCCTTGCCGTGCAGTAGTTGAAGGTGGTGCGGCCCGCCGTCGAGTTTCAAAAACGTCTCGACGCGGCTGAACATCTGGTTGCTGGTCGCCATCGTCGGGAGCGCGACGTAGGTGCCCGCCCCGCCCCTGCGGTTCCAGCAGTCCGCCACGTACCACGCCGCCTCCGTCTTCCCCTCCCCCATCGGCGCTTCCACGATGATGAGTTGCGGCTCAGTCATCGCGTTCGCAATCTTGGCAATCTCCACCTGCAACGGTCGCGGCGGGTCCGTTATGCCCGTGACTTTCTCGAACGTGTGGTCCTTTTGATCCCCACCCGCACCGTGCAACCAACCAAATAGCTCGAGTGCTACTCCGGCTTTGCCAACGGCTTTGGTGAAGTAGGCGTCCACATCGAACGATTCGATTGGTGTTGCGCTACTGACGTGGAATTTGAACACGTCCTCGTTCGACCCGATCCAGTCCGCCACCGAGGTCAACCCCGCCAGCACCATCCAAACCGACTGGTCGTCCGGCGCGGTCAACGTCGGGACGGGAAGCGATTTCAGGTTGAATACTCGGGCGAGATGGGCGAGCATTTCCTTGCGAACAGCGGCCCAGGAATTGTTACCAAGCAGGTGGCCGAGTTGATCCCAATTATCTGGGAAAGTCCCGTGGTGCCCGCCGATCGTGACCGCGACCTTTTGGGCGATCCCAGGCGGAAACGGTGTCCAAGCGCCATCGCCGCCCGATTGAAGTGCATCACGCAAAATCAAAGTGCCGGTGAACGTGTGGTGCCGGTCGTCACCGGAGAACTTGAAACCCGCCCCCTCCAGACGAGTGACGAGATCGCGCGAATTATCCCGTTTCTGGAAGCACGGCGTCACCTTCCCGATGTCGTGGGCGGCGACCCAGAACGCGATCCATGCTCCGGCTTGCTCCACCTCTAAACCAAGCTGGTTCGCAATGGATTTCTTCACCGTGTCGCGCATCGACGACTTCCACAGTTCGTGCGCGACCACGCCGACATCGATCAAGTGACAGATGACCGGGTGAAATGCGTCCGGCCACGTGTTCCGCCCTAACTTTGCCCAGAACCAAGAAATCTGATAGTTGACAGCGGATTGCATTTGTAAAATCCCAAACAAAGAAAATTGGGTTCAAACCATTCGCCAAAGTAGCCTATTTGAAAGGAATGCTACCATTCGTTCCGTCACGATTGTCGGTTCCGAGGCCTACCGCAACGGACTGGCTACGGTTGTGACGACATTCGGGGCCTGGGTTGTTGGTTCTGAACTCGAATAACTCACGGCCAGGATTGTGGATTTGAAGACAAATCCGAGAGTGCTCGATCCCGTTGACCTCCGCGGGCTGCCCAAAGTCACCAAGGACCGGGCCGAGTGGTGCCCGCCGAGTTTTTTGCCCCGGTCGGGCGACGGCGTGCTGTTCCTGGACGAGCTGGCCCAAGCACCGCCGATGGTGCAGGCGGCTTGTTTGCAACTGGTGCTCGATCGACGCATCGGCGAGTGCGAACTCCCCGCCGGGTGGTCGGTCATCGCGGCTAGTAACCGGCAGGAGGATCGGGCGGGCACCCATCGGCTGATTACTCCCCTGTTGAACCGATTCGTTCACCTCGATCTGGACGTGAGTTTGGAAGATTGGCAAGCGTGGGCGGTCGTGAACCAGGTCGCACCGGAGGTCCGCGCGTTCCGGCCGGCACTCTTGAGTCAGTTCGAGCCGGCGACCAGCCCGCGGGCGTTCCCGACCCCGCGCAGTTGGTCGTTTGTTTCCGACGTGCTCGCCCAGACACCGTCCGAGTTACTCCACCGGGTGGTGGCGGGGTGCGTGGGGGATGGTCTGGCCGCCGAGTTTGTGGGCTTTTTGCAACTCTACCGCGAACTGCCGGACCTCGATGTCGTCCTGACGCAACCCGAGACCGCGCCGGTGCCCCGCGAGCCGGCGATCGTCTACGCCCTGGTGGGTGCCCTGGTCGAGAAGTGCAAGTGTGACCGGACGCCGGTCAACAGTGTGATTCGGTCCGTGCTGCGGTTCCCTGATGAATTCACGCTTCTGGCGCTGCGGGACATCCTGGCGGTGAAACCCAAGCTCGTCTCGCTGTCGGTCGTGCAACAGTGGATCGCCCAGGCCCGCACCCGCGGTCTGTTCCTGGCGGCGTGATCGCTTTCCTCTTCGCTTCCCTACCCGTCTTCAACTTGGAGTGTTTATGACCGAGTCTGCCCTCGATGTGGGTGGCGTCGTCGTCGTCTGGACCGCGTCCGAATTCACCGACCGGGACAAACTCAAAGCCGGTCTGGTCCTGCTCGGCTTGGACCAATTCGTTCCCGATCCCCGGCCGCCGGCCAGTGTGTTGAAGGACGCCCTCGAAGAAACGCTGGGCGGGTCGCGGGTGCTGGTCCGCCCACTGGCCGATCGCGATGGTTTCACCGTAGTCAAGGAGGAACGCGGCAAGAATGCCAACTACTACGCGACCGAGTTGATCGCTCGGGTTCGTAACCCCGATTTGCCGACCATCGAGTATGAACCCGACGACGATCGCGCCATCCAAGTCAACCGGGCCTTCCGCCGTCATTCGGGTCGGATCCCCGGCGTGCAACTGTCGGCGTGTTTGGTGGAGGTCGTCGAGTTTCTGGGTGGCACGCGGTTGCGGCCGACCGGGGCGGTGTACTGGATCCCCGGACCCAAACTGGACGAGTGGGCGTTGGCGGCCCAGGCGGTGGAAGCGGCGTCGGACGAAGCGGACAACTCAACCGTAGGACAGATTCTCAAATTCTTGAAAGAAAAATGGCCGCTGGGTGATAACACGCCACCCACGAACCCGCCGACGTAACCGATTTAGTAACGAATATCGACGGCCACGCGGTTGTAAAAAACGACAGACGTTTCCTTGTCTGATTTGCCCGTGATCGCGTCATAGCAAATATTGTTGTAACGCCACGTGCCAGAGCCGTTCACCACACTCGTGGTTCGCGGCTTGCCCAAAACTGCGGTTACCTCATCTTCCGTCTTGCCAATGATCGCAGGCCGCAGTTCTTCGCGCGTCATCGTGGGCTTCTTCGCGGGGGCGTTCGTCACGGTGTTGACCGCCTTGCCCGCGAGTGAAACGATCCCGCCCCAAACCGCGATGCCGACGCCCAGCAACACCCCGGCTATCAGTACCAAGTAAACGGCGCGCAACTGAACGACCGTGTCGAACACGACGGCGGCCGTGCGGTCGATCACGCCGGGTCGGGTGGCGCGGGTTGGTTCGTTGTCGGTGTCGTCACGCATGGCTCATCCCCTGGAAGTGTTACTCAGGTATTCGGTTGATGTTGTCGGGGATTTGGGCAGAAGTGGCAAGGGGTACCGAATGTGTCAGTGTGGCGGACCTTTCACCACTTCCATTGCAGCGAGGGGGCCGTCGGGTTTGAGTGAGGCCGCGACGAATCCCGGTCAACTCGTGGATGCGGACGATGGCCTCGGCAGTCGTGCGAACCGGACGTTCGGTGAGGGATCGTTGAATGCGGTCGGCGTGGTCGGCGAGTTGGCTGGTCGGTCGGGGGCCGGGATCGCGTCGCCGCAACGCCTCCAGGCCTCCGTCGCGGTAGGCGAGGATGTAGCGTTTGGCGGTGGCGACGCCAACGTGCGCGATGCGTGCGGCCTCATCACGGGAGTGCCCCAGATGAACGGCCCAGAGGACGTTCAGTTTGCGTCGGACGATCGGATCGGGATGGTGGTTGCGGTCCGCCAAAACGGCATCTTGTTCG
>JAYVXO010000135.1:0-16240 GCA_043785105.1 Fimbriiglobus sp. | reverse complement strand
CGAGAAATTGCTGCACTGGACCCGCGCTCACTGGGCCATCGAAAACCGCTTGCACCACACCCGCGACGTGACCTTCGGGGAAGATCGCTGCCGCGTCCGTCGTGGCCACGCCCCCCGTGTTCTCGCCTCGTTCCGCAACGTAGCCCTCCACCTCCTCCACAACACCCCGCACAAGAACCTCCCCGCCGCCACCGAAGCCATCACTCATAACCCACAACTCGCACTCCAACTGCTCCGCTCCCAAAAATCCGATCTCTGAGTAGCCCTGATCCGACACGACCGGCATAAGTTGTGTTAACAGTCCAATCGCCCCATTGTCGCAAATCGTTAGCATTGTTGGCAAGCCATAAAATTAGAAAAGCAAGAGTAGCAGCTTTCGTGCAGTAAAAGCGAACCTTGCAGCGTTCTTCAATGTTCGGATTCCGACCAGAGGCTAGAATGACTCACACATAACGCTTCAACTCGACCTGTGCATGAATGACACGATGAACACTCAGCCGAAGAATTCGACCCGTGCGAAACTGTCGTTGCCTGTTTGGAAGGACCGCTTTGCCGCCCCGCTGGCGCCGATGACGGTCGAAGAAATGCACGCACGCGGTTGGGACGCCGTCGATGTCGTGTTCGTCACGGGCGATGCCTACATCGACCACCCGAGCTTCGCAATGGCGATCCTGCATCGGGTTTTGGAGCAAGCCGGGTTTCGCGTGGCGATTCTCAGTCAACCCGATTGGACGAGCTGCGAGCCGTGGCGACAGTTCGGCAAGCCGCGACTGTTCTTCGCCGTCAGTGCGGGGAACATGGACTCGCTCATCAACCACTACACCGCGAACAAAAAAGTCCGCAACGACGATGCGTATTCCCCCGGCGGGCGGATCGGCCTGCGCCCGGACCGGGCCACGCTCGTTTACACCCAACGCTGCCGGGAAGCGTTTAGCGGTGTGCCGGTGATTGCCGGTGGTGTCGAAGCGTCGTTGCGCCGACTGGCCCATTACGATTACTGGTCCGATACCGTGAAGCGGTCGATCGTCCTCGACTCCAAAGCCGACCTCGTCGTGTACGGGATGGGCGAAGCCAACATCGTCGAGATTGCCAAACGGTTGGCAGCCGGGCAGACCGTGAAAGACCTGCGGGACTTGCGCGGCGTGACGTATGCACTGGGTGCCAAAGAATCGCCACCAGTTGCAGAAGCGGCGGAGAAGTTTAAGACGCTGCTTCCCGGCGTGACCGCGCCGCCGCACGTTGATTCGGGATGGACGCCGCAACAAATTGTCATCCCGTCCTACGAAGCGGTGAAGAACGACAAGATGGCGTTCGTGGAAGCCACACGGTTGATCCACTCGCACACCAACCCGTTCAACGCGGCCACGCTGATTCAGTACCACGACCGGCAAGCGATTGTGCAGAATCCCCCGGCGTTTCCGCTGAGCCAAGCCGAGATGGACGCGATCTTCGACTTGCCGTACACCCGTCGGCCACACCCGATTTACAAGGAACCGATCCCCGCCCACGAGATGATTAAAGACTCCGTCACGATCATGCGCGGGTGCTTCGGCGGGTGTACGTTCTGTTCGATCACCGCCCACCAAGGCCGCATCATTCAGAGCCGCTCGACCGAATCCGTGATGAAGGAGGTGAACAAACTCGCCGCCGACCCGGAGTTCAAAGGCGTCATCAGCGACATTGGCGGGGCCACGGCCAACATGTATGAGATGCGTTGCACCCGCCCGGAAGTCGAAGCGAAGTGCAAGCGACTTTCTTGCGTCCACCCCGGCATCTGCAAGCTTCTGGGCACCGACCACGGCCCGCTGATTCAGTTGATGCGTGACGTTCGGGAAGTCGATGGCGTGCGCATGGTACGGGTGTCGTCCGGCATCCGCATGGACCTCGCCCAGCTTTCCCCCGAATACGTCAGCGAACTTGCGGAACACCACACCGGCGGGCGGTTAAAGGTGGCCCCGGAACACACCAGCCCGAAGGTTCTTGAGTTGATGAAGAAGCCGAGCATCGACAACTTCGGCATCTTCGCCAAGCAGTTCCACGAGGCGTCGTTGAAAGCCGGCAAGCCAAGGCAGCAGATCATCCCCTACTTCATCGCCAGCCACCCCGGTTCCGAACTGGAAGAGATGATCGACCTCGCCCTGTACCTAAAACGCAGCGGCTACAAGCCCGACGCGGTGCAAGACTTCATTCCAGCGCCGTTCGACATCGCCACCTGCATGTATTACACCGGCATCGACCCGTTCTCCAAGAAGGCGGTCCCGATCGCCCGCAACTTGCGAGACCGCAAGATGCAACGCGCCCTGATGCAGTTCTTCAAGCCCGAAAACTACTTCGACGTGCGAGAAGCCCTGATCCAAGCCAAACGCACCGACCTAATCGGCGGCTGCGAGGGACTAATCCCCGCCCAACCCCCCCAAGAAGCCCTCGAAGCCCGCCGCAAGCGAGCCAACGACGCCGTCCGAGGCGATCACTACCACACGGTCGCCAACCCCGCCAAGGGCGAACCGCCAGGCGAACGCGGAGCGGAGCCGGTGAAGACGGGGTATAGGCCGGGGCGGACGACACAGACGCGGCGGAAGAAGGGAAAGCGACCGCCGCGAGAGTAGTGACGATCAACTTTCATCCTCGGTCGCCAGTGCCGTCGCTTCCGGGATAGGGACTGCGGTCGCGCCTCCAACGGTCAGAAGCGTGCTCTTTGGGAGCTTGGCTTCGATCTGCTTCAGTATGGTCGTCAATTCGACTTTGGCGTCAACCTGAAGGCCAAGGCAGGCGGCAACTCCGGCGGCATCAGTGCTCAGGCGATCACGCAGTTTCAGCGTGTAAGCTGTTGCTTCTTTCCTCAGTTCATAGGCATGGAAGTGCATCGGGTCGCCATCACGCACACCCTTGATGTGATCGAAAGCAAACGCCTTTTGCATGTAGCCCAGAAGGTGATCTTGCAGAACCAAAACGAGGTGCTTGCCGAGGTGGTCAAATGTTTCGATCTTGTGGTTAAGCTGCACGAGGATGGTCTTGGCCGTCATCTTCCAGTTCATGCCGAAAGTCTTGTCGGATGCGGCGTCCTCCGGCTTGACGTCTACGCCGTGAGACTGAAGAAACCGTTGGCGTTCCGGCCAGACGGTGCCGGTGCTATCCATCGTTTGGAGTTCGATAGCCACGAAGTCCTTGGGCTTGCCATCGCGTACCGAAACCAGGCAGTAGTCGATACTCCCACCCGGCACGGCCAACTCTGCAACGATCCGCAACTCATTTCCGGGTTCGTGGAGCTTAAGCAGGTGGATGCAGTCGGTGAAAATCTGGCCGCGTTCAAGAAGACGAAACGGGCAAATCATCGTGGGAAGCTCTGCCTTCCCATACGTCATCGTGCAAGTCCCAATGGTCAGGTCGGCCTGGCTTTTGCGGTTCTTTAAGCACTTCCGGGCGAGGAACGGGCATTGCTGACTACTAGAAATGGCTGGCCAATCGGCGGACTGGTACGTGGGCAGACCGTAGAGTTCAGCGACCTTCGTGGCGGTGATTTTACTCATAATAAGAGCCTGCACCTTTCTTCGGCAATCCGAACGTACTCCGCCGAAACGTCGATACCAACTGATCTGCGGCCAAGTCGAAACGCAACAAGGTTCGTCGTGCCCGTCCCACAGAACGGATCGAGTACGATTCCACCTTCGGGGCAACTCGCCATGATCGGCATGCGGCAGAGGTCTTCCGGGTACGGGGCGAAGTGCAATTTACGCTTTTGTGTATCCTCGGGAATGATGTCCCACACGTCGCCCAGCTTCGCGCCGTTGGGGTGGTACTTCAGGAAGTAATATCCCTTTTCGCCCAACTCTCTCGCGCGGCCAGAAACCTGCGAAGAATCGGAATGGGTGGTGCGCTGCTGACCACGGATAATCATGCGGAAGTCGGCGAGTCTCCCTTCCCGCACGTCGGTGAGGATGGCTTCCAGCGCGGCGAAAGCAGCAAGCTTTTCCTTGTCACTCAGAGCCGTTCCGAGTTCGATCTGCCGACGGTAGCGCACGCCGGATACGCCGGTGGCGGAAACCACCGAACCGTTGACCACCTTCGACTGTCCCGGCGGCTTACGGATAACGTCAGCGTCATAGTAATACTTGACGCACTTCACGAAGTGGAACACCGGCTCGTGGACGTTACGGAACTTGTCCTTTGCGTTATCCATCCCGCCCTTGACCTTGTTCCAAACGATGTCGTTGCGAAGAATCCACCCCTGTTGGTCGGTCATGGCGAGGGCCACTCGCCACGGGATTCCGATCCGGGATTTCTTGTCGTAAGTGTCACCAATGTTCAGCCAGAACGACCCGCTGGGCTTCAGCACCCGCTTGATCTGTGCCGTGATGTCGAGCAGGTTCTGTACGTACTCTTGGTATGTCGGCTCAAGACCGATCCCGCCACTCGAGTAAGCGCGCTGCCCCCAATATGGCGGGGAGGTCATGACGAAGTCGATGGACTCAGCGGGGAATGATGCGAGCGTTTCGAGACAGTCACCCGAGATGAACAGCGGGGCACGCTTGCCGTTTTGAATATGTTCTACAAATCCAGCGGACTTCCGAGCTACGACGGCCATGTTGATGTGCCTTTCTACAAAATCTTACCGAATCAACAGCCACATTGCGAACCATAATATCTCGTACAGCACCATTACAACGCCGTCTCACCAAACGCCTAAGCCTCTTCAGGGCAGTTGAGTCGTGGGGTTCCGGTTCCACGGGTTGCGTAAAGCCTTCACCCGTGGCGACATGCCTTGACCCGAACGGGGTCACCAATCCAGGGCTAAGCCGACACTCGCCTGGTTGCTGGGCGTTGAGTGCGATGACCGTGGTAGTGACCCCTGCCCCAAACTGAACTCAGATCGTGACGCTTTCGTCCACGGGCGCCGTTGGGCAGCCGGCGTACCGGCCGTCGGCTGCTAGGCTCTCGCACTTCATGACGACTGAGTGCGGGGCGACGTGAGCGCGGTCGCCCACGTCCGCGCCGTAAAACACGACCGCGTGTGAGCCGACGGTCGAGAACGCGCCGACCCGGAGCCGGTCGATTTTCAACACGCGGTCCTCGAAGGTGTGGGCCTGGAAATCGGCGGTTACGGTTGCCCCGTCGCCTAGCACGATCATGTCCGGGTCCACCACCTGCGAAAACCCGCTTCCCAGCACCACGCGCCGCCCGATCGTCATGCCCGTCAACCGCAGTGCGGCGTTCAACATAAGGGTGCCTTCCAGCGCGGCGAGTGACCGCTGGGCCAAGTACCCCCACGCGACGTAGACGAAATCCCACCGGCTACACCAACACGACCAGAGCGGGTGTTGCCCCGGTCGGACCCGCCCCAACAGGCACCATTTCAATGCGATCGTGACCAGGACGAGTATCGCCTGTGCCGCGAACGTCACGGCAGGTGCCACAACCAAGAGCCGAACCGTCAGGCCGACCGGCGCCGACAGAATGCACCAGTACCACGCCCATGCCACGGGTAGGGGGACCAACGGAAGGGCGAAGCGAAGGGTCTCCCAAAGGAGGCGGTTGCCGAACCGCAGCGGCCCTGGGCGGTGGGTCAGACGGCGGTCCGTCGTCCTCACCTCCCGGCGCGGGAGTTCCATCGGCGGGTGGCCGAACCACGCGGAACCGGGCCGCACTTGGTGCGCGTTTGCAACGGTTGACACCCCGACGAACAGGCCGTCCGGCCAATGGACCCCAGCCGGAAGGACCGCGTGGTTGCCGAGGAACGTTTCCCGCCCGACGACCGTCTCGGCGACGGTTACGGTCCCACGCCGGCGCTCGGCCCCGCAGAAGTAGACCCCGTCGGCAAAAAAGCTCTCGGCGCCGACGGTGACGGTCTCGGGCACCACGTCAATAATCGTGCTGATTTCACAACCGCGTCCGATCCGCATCCCGGCCATGCGTAGCCACCACGGCCAATAGAGCGAGCCGCTGAGCCAACGGTTGGCCGAATCCACCAACCCGGTTTTCAGATTGATCCGGATCGCCGCCAAACTCCACTGACTGTAGACGCCCGCCCGGACCCGCCCGAGCGCCCGCATCAGCACGGCTTGACCGATCAGCGAGAGCGGAAGCGATCCCACCGCCAACGCGCCGGCGGTCGCCATTCCTGTCAGGGTCAACTCCGGGTCTTCCAGCCACGCGGTGAATCGGTTGTCAAGATCTGGGACGACCACGGCGAGGAAAAGGCTTAGGACCGCAAACCCCACGAACGGCACCTGCGATCGGGCGCACCGACCGAGGACCGTCAGCACGCCGTGGGCGAGTGGAGAAAGTTCAACCCCTCCGGTCAACGTCGGCGTCGGCGGGGCAAGGCCAGCCGGTCGCGCGGGGACACCGTCCCAGCGCTCGCCGGTGCCAACGTGACCACCCGGCGGCAGCCAGGATAACGCCGACAAACACCCGTTCCGGCTGATCGTGGTGTTTCGACTCACGCCCGACCGCACGTCTAGCGTGGCACCGTCTTCCAGCAAAACCGATCCAAGAACTAAGTGACCGTCAACCAGTTCGACGGGCGAGATTCGTGCGTCCTGGTTGACCGTGACATCGTCGCCGAGGGTGAGTAAGTCCCAGCCCCCGGATGTCAGGTCTACCCCGCGATGGAGGTAAACCCGACTGCCGACCTGCGCCCCCAACGCGCGAAGGACGACGGACTGAAAAACCGTCCCCTCGACCAGCCACCACGGGATCAATCGGGCCGTGTGCGTGACGATCCAGTGCCGCGTGTAAAACCCGCCCCAAACCGGGAACCGGCCTTTCTGGTAACGCCCGATGAGCGCCCACTTCGTCAGGACTGTCCCGGCTACAGCCGTCATTGTGAAGAGGATGAATCCCAGCACTGACACGAACGGGGCTATGAACACCGTGGCCGCCGACCCCAATCCGTTCAACATTGCCGGGAGTAACTCCACGATCACGCCGGAGCCAACGGCACTGCTCCCCACCAACAGCAGGGCCAGCCAAAGTGATTGCGCAATCGTCGAAAGTACCGGCGATCCGGCTCGCGGGGATGTTTCAACGCGACGAACGTCCGGCGTCGGGACGCAATCGGTCAACACTTCCGCGAGCCTCGCGGCTGTGTGCCGATCGTACAGATTGCGGACGGTCACCGACCCGTAACCGGCGGCACGGAGCGCGACAGTTGCACTGACTGCCGTGAGTGAATCACCGCCGAGGTCGAGGAAAAAATCGTCGTCCACGGACAGGGGATCGGTCCGGTTGAGCGCTCGGGCAAACGCAGCAATCACGGCTTGTTGCCGGTCACCCGTCGCGGCGACTCCGGGCCGATTTGATGTCGAGACCGGCACCGCGACGTCCGGCAAGTCGTCGCGGTTGAGCTTACCGCCGACTCGGGTCGGCAGTTGATCCAACAGTCCGAATCGGGTCGGGACCATGTAGGTGGGCAGGTCACGACGCAGAGCCGCACGCATGTCTTCGACCGACGGCGGATGGCGTGGGTCAACGGGAACGATGTGCGCCGCGATCAGTTGATTTGCGGCGTCCCCCTGGATCCGACATGCGGCAGCACGGACGCCGGCGCACCGCTCCAAGACCGCCTCGATCGCCGCCAGTTCGATCCGGAAGCCCCGGACTTTCACTTGCCCGTCGAGCCGCCCGAGGTGCTCCAGTTCCCCGGATGCCGTTCGGCGAACGGCATCCCCCGTGCGGTAGATCCGCCCAAACAACGGGTGGGTCGGGAACTTCTCCGTGGTGAGCGCATCCAGCTTGTGGTAACCCCGTGCGAGGCCCACCCCGCCGACGCACAATTCCCCGGTCTTCCCATCCGGCAGTTCGTTCAAGTCCTCGTCCAACACCCACACTTGGTGTCCGACGACCGGCCGGCCGATGGTCACCGGCATGCCGGGGACGACCGGCCCACGGACGACCGTGACGGTGCATTCCGTCGGCCCATAGCCGTTCTCCATTCGCCGACCAACGGCCCAACGGTCGGCCAAGTCGCGCGGCAGCGGTTCCCCGCCGACGTACAGCAACCGCAGGTCGGGCAACGCAAGGGATGGGTCTTCACAGCCCGTCGAGCGCAAGAGTGTCGGCGGCGGGCATAGGGTCGTGATCCGTTCCGCCCGGAGCCATTCGACCAAGTCCGGCCCCAGACGAACGGTCTGGTCGTCCAGCAGGACGAGTGTTGCCCCGACTGCGAACGCAAGCCACGTCTCCTCCACGGACGAGTCGTAGGACGAAGAGGAACACTGGGCAACGCGGTCGGTCGGTGTCAGGCCGAAGTACGAGACGTTCGACATGACGAGGTTGACCACGCCGCGATGTTCGATCAACACCCCTTTCGGGCGTCCAGTCGTTCCGGACGTAAAGACCACGTAAGCGAGTTGGGAATCGTCTTGGGCCTGCGCACGGGAGTGGTCGGCGGTACAAGTCGTGACCCCCGGAATGTAGGTGGGTGATTGGTTCCCCAACCGGGCCAATCGGCGATGCCCGTTCGCGTCCGTGATGACAGCAACCGGGGTTGCTTCGTCGAGGACGCGGCGGACGTGTTCGTCCGGGAAGTTCAAATCGAGACACGTGTAGGCGGCGCCGGCTTTCATCGCCCCAAGTTGAGCGGCGTAGAGATCGGGCGACTCGCGCGGCAAGAATATCGCAACGACGGCATCCCGCCGGGCCACCGGCGTCAACCACGCCGACACCCCGTCCGCCCTGCACGCCAGTTCTTGGTAGGTGACACGGGTTCGCCGGGGGCGGTCTGGCAGGTTGGGCGGAATGTCGAGGGCGACCCGGTCCGGGAACCGGGCCGCCACCTCGTCAAAAATCTCATGCAGGAGGGTCGGTCGATCGGGAAGGGCTGAAGTTTTCATGTCATGTCACGGATTGCGATCGGCTTAGAAGTCGGATTCGACCGACCCCAATTCGTGACCGGGGGTGAGAGGCTTGAATTCGGTCCGACCTTGAATCAATCGACCGCCGCAATGCCCACACCCGCAGTGGAAGGGAGCCGCTAACTTGTCTTCGGTCGTGGTGTAGTCGAACGTGATTTCGTCACCGAGCCAAATTGGTCTGCACGCGATCACGTCCCGCCCCTGCACGATTGCGTTCGGGGCGCACGAGTGGTTTAAGTACCGCCAAACATACCGTGTGTCGTCGTCGTCAACACCGAGGTCCGGTGGCGGCACGAGATGGCGACCCGGAGAAAGCTGCAACGAGTGTCGGCTCCGGGTCTCGGTCACGACCCCGTCCAGGCGGAGAATGCGGTCGCGCGGGAAGAACGACCGGGCCGCGATCACCTGGTAGTGACCATCGGCACAGAATATGTCAATCGACCGAGAGACAAGTCGGGCTGTGGGCGACATCCGCTAGTCCTTATTCGGCAACTTCGACCGACTTGCCGTCCGGAGATACGGAAATCGTAATCTCCTCTTTGTCCTTCGGGCGCTTGCCCTCGAAATCGAACCGTTCGATCTTTTCGTCCTTGCGAATTTCGTAGCTCGTATCGACCTTAAACTTCGGGAATTTCGCTTTGAGTGCGTCCTTCACCACTTTCGCGGCGTCCTTGAATTCGATCTCGGTTGACACCTCATCGACCGTCCCGTCCGTTGAAACCGTGACGTGGACGTACCGGCCCTTGGCATCTTTGCCTTCCAACTCGTACCAGAACTCTTTCTTGTCCTCGGTCTCTTTGGTGGCACTTTCCCACTTCGCCTTGGGCACGGCCTTGTCCGCCGCCTTCCGTACAACGGCGGGCACTTTTTTCAGGTCAATGTCTTCGGCGGTCACGTGTGCCGCCACGAGGAAGCAAATTCCCACAACCAGCGCGCTCATCGACACCAGGCGCAGAACGGCGCGGCCAAGCCGATTCGGACCAATCTGACGATCCATGATTTGCACTCCGATAAGGTGATCTCACTCACTGCTACTCATCCCACGATTAGCATATCAACCGCCTGACACGCAGACAGCGGTCCGCGAATTTTTTGCCACCTCCACGAATCATCTGGTGTCGCCGCCCCTTTTTCATGCGACGAAAATTGAAGCCGCTCGACAAGTTACTCCCCCAAAACAATGACAACGTGACTCGACCACCGGACGATGTCCAAACTGTTCAGAGCATGTTCGGTATCATTCTGGCGATATTTGTTAGCCCGACGCGCCAGCGAGGGGTTCGATCGGTCGGGCCGGCCGGTAGGCTTGCTCGAAGCGGCGGTTGCGTTGGACCCGGACCACTTCGAGCAGTTCATGGGCGAGTTTCTCCGCGTGCGGGTTGGTGCGGATGAAACGGAGTTGTTGGTCAAGATCAACGCCGGCATCGACCCGCCGAAACCCGCCGGTACAAACCGGGTCGCAACGGGTATACTGGCAGCAACTCCGGAGAAGCGAAATGAGCACAACTGTTAATACGATTCCCATGACGGTCGATGAGAAGATTCAAAACCTGCCCGATCTCCGCAAGGCAGTTGGGTTGGGCAGTGAGTATTTTCTTGAAGAGTATCTTGGTTTGCCAAACGATCCGGACTGGAACAAGGCGAATCTAACTTGGAGCCTGATCGAACGCGGTACGAAAAAAATCAAAAACTCGGAAAGCGACGGGGATCATCTCCGTGCCATATTCGTTGAGTACGAACGGGAAACCAACCGCTACGAAGTGTATGAGGATATTCCGCTCCACCGGATGTTCGACGAATATGGTCGAGAATCTCATATGCGGCGATTGTTTTGGTCAGTGACGAGTTACCGGCACAAAATTCTCCAAGCTCATATGAGCCGACTGATCCAGGAACTCGAAGAGGAGTCCGGTGATGGCGTATGAGTCCAAAGCAGCGGAGATGGCGAGAAAAGCCCAGCAGGATCTTGCACTGCTTCAAAAGGAACTAGAGGGCGTTAAAAAAGAAATCGATCAAGCCGAGTTGAGCCGTCTCCGTGAACGCCTCGCAGTTCTTGAAGATCGTGTCACGGACATCAAAACCGACCGTTCTGAATCCGATCGCCGCAAGACGCAGTATCTTTACCTGACGATTGGGTTCGTGTTCACGCTGCTTGGCAATGTTCTGGTTCAACTTCTCATCATGTATCTTCGCAAATGATTATCACACTCGCGCCGTTTACTGTTTCTGCTCCGGAATCGGGTCACACCCTGGCGAAAGTCTTGCGGTCTCGGCTCCATGAACACGCCCTGTCGTGGGCACAAGTTCGCGCGCTGATTGCGGCGCGGCGGGTGCAGGTGGAGGACGCGATTTGTTCGGACGATGCGCGGCGGTTGAAGGAGAACGACGCGGTCACACTTCATGCGTCACCGAAGCCGTTGCCGAAGGACGCGCACCCGGAGCGGCTGAGCGTGCGGCACCTGGATGAACACGTCATCGTTGTGGAAAAACCGGCGGGCGTGAACACCGTGCGGCACCCGTCGGAGTTGGAGTGGTCCGAACACCGCCGTCAACTCGACCCGACGTTACAAGACCTTGCACAATGGGCGGCAGCGGCCCGGCTGGATCGTAAACCGAAATCGTTACCACCGCTGCGAATCGTCCATCGCCTCGATAAAGAAACCAGCGGGTTGGTTGTGTTTGCGCGGTCACCGTTGGCGGAACGACACCTCGGGATGCAGTTCCGCAAGCACACTGTTGTGCGGCGTTATCTGGCCCTCATTCCGGGGTTCTTGCCGCCGCAATCCATCACCTCGAACTTGGTGCGAGACCGTGGCGACGGACGACGCGGCAGCACGAACTTGCCCGACGTCGGCAAGAAGGCCACGACGCACCTCACGATTGAAGAGAAGTTGCCAGGTTACATGTTGCTGTCGTGTCGGCTAGAAACGGGTCGCACTCACCAGATTCGGATTCATCTGTCGGAAAAGGGTCACCCCGTTTGTGGTGACAAAGTGTATTGCAAGCGGTCCAACGGGGATGTCATCACGGACAACAGCACGGCCCCCCGGCTAGCCCTTCACGCGACCGAGTTGGGCTTTGAACACCCGGTGCTGAATAGCCCGTTTCACTGGGACATGCCGTTGCCAATCGACATGGTCAAGCTACTAGAACGGCTACGGGCAAGCGGCAAAGCGTGAGTGCGTTTGATGGAGCCGGTTCGCTGGGATCAACCTGCTGCACCACGATCAGCGTGGCACCAGGCGGGTGCCCATGATGCGATCTTGGGGTGGGCGGCTGGGGTATCGGAGTGCGACGGCTACGTACAGCGGCAGCAAGAAAACCGCGAGGAACAGGGTCACCGTTCGGGCGAGGATCCATTCCGGGCGCACGGCTTGAATCCACAGCGTTGCCCCCAGCAGAATCGTGACGGGTGCCCACACGACCAACTCGCGGATGGTACAGCGGAATCGCCCGGCCAACCGCCCGTCGGTTCGCACAATCGTGATCCCGGCGAACGTCATCGAAAGGCCGCCCCGAAACACGAACGCGAACACTGCCCACATGACGGGGACACTGACCAGTAGCATCCCAAAACCGATGGCCATCGTGCGGCGCATCATGCGACTCATTTGGACGGTGCGAATTTCAGGCGACATGATCAACTGAAATTCGCCGTGTATCATTTGCAGTACGATGGTGTCGCCGGTGAAACTTCCGTTGGTCTCTTCCATCCGCGAGAACCGATCGACCACGATCCGTTCCGGACGGTTCAGGAACGTCCGAGACACGGCCTCGTTCTTTTGCCGTTCCACTCGTGACGCATCGAATTTCTTCATCGTCTCGGGTAGGCGTTCGGGCGTGAGAGCGGGCAAAATATCGGCACGCATTTTATTGTCCGGGGGCAACGCCTCCAGTCGTGCGATCAACGCGGCACGGTCGGTCGGACTCGCCAGAATTCGTTCGGTTTCGGAAAAGCCGATGCCTTGCCCCGCCAACATCAGGGCAAAGAACAGTCCGAACAAGCCGCTGAAAACGAACATCAATTGAAGCCCGAACGCCAGCATCAACCCTTGCACGGACAAGTGGGTCGCCCGCATACTAGCCGTCACTTCCGGCGGGTACACGTGGTTGTCAATCAGGTCACGCTGAAGGTCGGTCAGGTCGTGGCTTTGATAGTGACCGTGCGGCGTCAATAACCGATCCGTAATCGCAGACGCATGGGGCGGAAGGGGCGCGCGGATGCGGGTTGCGGTTGGTCGCGGTTCGCCTTCGAGCGCGAGCGTGGCGACTTGTTGGACGAGTGCCAACTGGCTTTCGACCGGCTGATGGTTGGCCGGAAGCAGCAGTCCCCCGCGCCCGGTGGGCAACGGAAACTCCAGCAATTGCAGCCGCCCACCCGGTTCAACCCAAACTTGTTCGACACTGAGGTTCGGAATCGCGGTGCCGTCCTCCTGGGATCGGGTGAGTTCATTGGTCAGTTGTTCGAGTAGCGGTCTGGCGTCAATCCAGTTGAGGGGGCATTCGGGTGTCACGACATCGGCAATCGGTGACCCGGCTGGGGCGACGTAAGCGATCCACGGCCGCAATTGAATTTGGACGTCCGGTTCCGGCGTGGGCTTCCAGGCGAAACTGCCGTGCCCCAAAACCCGGAGCCGGGTTGGCCGCGACACTTCGCCCGGTGAATGTTCGCTGTCCTGTTGGCTCGCCGCTAGGACGCGAATCAGCACACTTCGCCCCAACGACCGATCGTCCGCCGCCCACACTTCGCCGCCGTCGGGTAAGTCGATCAGTTTACCCGTGATCGCAAAGCCGCCGATCTTCGCGGGGAATGGACTGCGCGTCGGGTGAAAGCGTTCCAGTGGGTCCGGGAAATGGCTGTTCAAACGCGGTCGGTGGGGCGGGCGTGGCCGTTGGACCACGCGACAGCCACTGGCGAAATCATGTAGCCCACGCCAACCTTCGGTGGTCCGACGCAATTGAACAAGCAGCGCCGCAATCGCCAGGAGGACACACCCGATACCCAGCACACCACCGGACGCGCCGAACATCATCACGGACCATTCCGGCACTTGGAACATCAAGTACCAAATGAGGTTAAAAACAACGGTCCGCACCAACGCCGGCCACAAGCCGGGCGGCCCCATCTTGCGCAACCGTCGGACCCGCAACCGCAACAGCCGCTTGCCGATCGTGGTGCCAAAAATGCCTTCTTGCACGACGAAGTAAATCAACGTGACGAGCAGCCCCAACCCCGTCAAATCGAGGACGTTGACGTTGCTCGAACCCGATTCGAGAGCGGGTCCGACGAAATACTGTCGGAGCAGTTCCAGCGGGAGAATCAGGCTTTGCAACACGATCGAGTCGATGGTGTACGCCAACACCATCGCACGCGGTCGAGCGGGCCGTTGTTTTTCCGGTCGAAGATCGACGAGGGCGTCGTGTAGATCGTCGAGTGATCGCCAGCGTCGTTTGCGGTCGCGGTCCAACCCGCGCAACACCACCCGTTCGAGTTCGGCAGGTACATCCGGGCGACGGGTGCGGATCGGTGGGGCCGCTTCCGACACGGCTTTCGCCAAGGACGCGGTCAGGCTTTCGTGCTGAAACGGCGCTTTGCCGGTGAGCAAATAATAGAGCGTGCCACACACCGCGTACACGTCCGAATCGTAGCCAACGGGTTCGCCACGAATTTGCTCGGGGGACGCATACATCACCGTCCCGAGAAACGCGCCAGACCCCGTCAGTTGTCGGTTGTCGCTGTCATCGGGTGCGAGCGACTTGGCGAGACCGAAGTCGCCAATTTTGACGCGGTCGTCGTCCGTCAGGAAGCAGTTCGACGGTTTCACGTCGCGGTGAATCACCCCGAGGCGGTGGGCTTCGCAGAGGCCGTCAATCACGTCCAAAATCCGGTCTATCGCGTCGGCAAAGGCCAGCGGTCCTTTTTGATCGACGAGGTCTTTCAGTGTCTTCCCCGGCATCAACTCCATGATGATGTAGGGCCGCCCCGCTTCGGTATCCGCAGACAACACGAAGACGCAGCGCGGGTGGCTGATTTGACTGGCGACCCGCCCTTCCTGGCGAAACCGCTCGACGGACGACGGGTTCGCCGCCAACCGTGGGGACAACAACTTCACCGCAACCCGTTGCCCCGAACTCGTCGATTCGGCTTCGTACACCGTGCCCTGTCCGCCGCCGCCCAGGAAGCGGATGAACGCATACCCCGCAATCGCACAAATGGTCGATTCCGTAGTGCTGTTCGTGTTCCCGTCGAAGGTGTTTGTCTGGTGATCCGGACTTGGCCCGGACGCGCCGGAACCGGAAGAATTCGAGGAGGGGATAAACGCCAGTGTGTCACCGTGGGCGTCCGCACTCCGAACTTCTCCCGTGTCCGGCATGACGACGCGCGGGAACGACCCGGAGCCGGTGCGGAGTTTTTGCCCGCAATACATGCAAAATAGCGGCGGTTCGTCCGGGTTCACAATATCGACGACTTTGCGTAAACAGCGAGGGCACGTGAGTGACATACGTAACAACTTCCCGAACCCAAAGTCATGGACCCGACCCGGTTAAAAGAGTGTTCGTCCGGGGGGCAGGGAAATTATCCGAAACTCAGCCAGAAACACAAGCGACGACAGCCAATCACTGCTTTGATTCGTGATGACTCTCTGTTTTCATCGGCCCGCGACATCCCGTAGTACGCCCACGCTGGAATCGAGAATGCGTTTTCGCCGCTTGCTGCGTGTCTCGGTGCCCTCGGCTTGCAACCGGCTGAGGTCGTCGAAGTTGGCTTGGCAGTACGGGCAGGATATGGTCTTCAAGTGGAACTCAATGTACTCCGCGTGGGCCGTGTCGAGGATCTCTTGTAGGAACCCGGCTAACTGTTCGCGGTTGGGGCAGGACAGCCGCTCGCGCCGCCAAATGGCACCCACGCTATGTTCGCCACGGTCCGCTTCGTGCCGAATTTGGTGGACCATCGCTTGTAAAGCGGGTTGCTCGCGGATCGCTTTCTCCACGGACGCCGCCGTCCCGGCCGGCAACGCATCGTGCAGGTAATCCTGGATCATCTCACGGGTGATATCAGCCATGCGAACGACACCCCGGCAACACGGAGGGGAATGACACTGTCTATCAAACACCGAAAACACCACGCTGACAAGGCTTTCGTGACGCGGTCTTTGGCAAATTCTGGTCGCACCGCCTGAAAACGGTCGTTGTGTCTTCAGGCTGAAAGCCTGGCAGCACTCAGCCCAGGGCAAGGAGGCTTTGCGACGCCGCCCTGGGTCGTCACAGTAAAAACCCTCAGCCTGAAGGGTCAGGGCTTCCAAGGTCATGGGTCTTTTGCCGTAAGTAGTTTATGGGTCGAGACATGGCCACCGTTTTGGTAGGGATCCATTTTCGGTGGCGGCTTT
>JAYVXO010000134.1:0-41540 GCA_043785105.1 Fimbriiglobus sp. | reverse complement strand
CCGAAACGGGCGGCGGCTTTGCGATCCCGATGGACCCGAACTACCGCAAAATCATCGCCGTGCTGAAGCAAGGCAAAGAAGTCGAGTACGGCTTCCTGGGGGTCACGTTCGACGGCGGACGCGGAATGCGTGGGTTTCAACAGCCTCGTATGGTCGAAGACGGATTGGCCGTGCTCGCTGTCACGCCGGGTACACCTGCGGATAAAGCGAAAATTATTGGGTATGAACGAAATATCGCCGGTGACGTCATCATGGCCGTGGACGGCAACCGCATCCGGGAGCAAGACGACTTGTTCTTGTACGTCGGCGCCGCACTGGCCGGAAATGTGGTCAAAATGACCGTCGTGCGGGGCGGGCAACGGCGTATGGTGGACGTATTGCTCGCCAAATTCCCACACGACATGCCGTGGATTGCCTCCGTCCGACCACCCGCACTGCACGGACTGCGGGTCGATTACAACAGTGTTTTCCTGCTCAAAGCGGAGAACCGTGAACTGCCGCCGAGCGTCCTGGTTCGGGAACTCGAACCCGGAAGCCGGGCGGAAATGAAGTTCAAGGAATTGGGCGAAGCCCCGAAGGGCGGTTGGCTCATCACCCACGTCGGGATGCAAGTGGTGACAACACCTAACGAATTCGTCGCGGCCTTCACGGGCAAAACCAGTGTTGTGTTGAAAGTCACCGACCCCAACGATCCCCGAGTTGTCCGGGAAGTCATCTTACCCTGACCCCTTCGAGCCACTATGAAATACGCGATTTGCAACGAGACGTTTGACGGTTGGGACCATAGCCGCATCTGTGACCGTATTGCGGACCTCGGGTACACCGGGCTGGAAGTGGCGCCGTTCACACTCGCCCCACGCATCACAGATGTCTCGGCGACCAAACGAACCGAATTGCGTAATCAGGCGGAAAAAGCGGGCGTGCAAATCATCGGCTTGCACTGGTTGCTTGCCAAAACCCAAGGCTTCTATCTGACTTCTCCGGATGCCGCGATTCGCAAGCGGACCGGGGATTACCTCGCGGACTTGGCCCGCGCCGCTGCCGACTTGGGGGGAAATATCCTCGTGTTGGGTTCCCCGTTGCAACGCAACATCCCGGACGGTTATACCCGTCAACAAGCCGATGAATTCGCGCTCGACTCATTGCGGCACTGCTTGCCAGTGTTGGAACAAACCCAGGTCTTCCTGTGCCTGGAACCGCTCACAACTCACGAAACGAACTTCCTCAACACCGCTGCCGAAGGCGTCGGGATGATCCGTCGCTTGGCACATCCGTATGTCAAGTTGCACCTCGACGTAAAAGCGATGGCCGCCGAACCCGCCCCCACGCCGGACGTGATCCGGGCCAACGCCGATCACCTGTTTCACTTCCACGCCAACGACGTGAACAAACGCGGGCCGGGCTTCGGTGACACGGACTTCAAACCCATTATGAAAGCATTGAAAGACGTGCAATACACGGGGTGGGTTTCCGTCGAAGTCTTCGATTACAGCCCGGACCCCGATACCATCGCGCGCGAAAGCATCCGATACCTGCGTGAATGTGCTTAACAAGAAGAATTAACCACGGAACACACGGAAATCACGGAAGTGACTTGTGGTTGACGTTTGGTTAGCAGTGCTTCGGCTTTCCAAATGATGATTTAATCGTGATTTATTCCGTTTATTCCGTGTGTTCCGTGGTTAATAGCATGACTTGGCCCCATTCTAAATTGGAACCTGTCGAATGAAACTCTCCCTCATACTGATCGTTCTCGTCATTACCGGTATTCCCGCCCTGGCTGCGGAGCCTGTGCTTAGTGTCGGGTTCAGTGACGTGGACATCACGCCGGTACTGGGCAAAAAGCCCGTGCTCATGGCTGGTTTCGGACACAACCGCATTGCCACGAAGATTCACGACCCGCTCATGGCTCGGGCGGTTGTTCTCTCGGACGGGACGAACAAGATTGCCCTGGTTGCGGTGGACTTGGTCGGGTTCTTCTTGCCCAACGTCGAGAACGTCCGCACCCAACTGCCCGGTTATAAATACGTGATGATTTCGGCCACCCACAACCACGAAGGCCCGGACACCCTCGGGCTGTGGGGTGCCAGTCCGTTT
This sequence comes from Fimbriiglobus sp., assembly GCA_043785105.1. GTDB lineage: Bacteria > Planctomycetota > Planctomycetia > Gemmatales > Gemmataceae > Fimbriiglobus. Next base: position 39,443 of record JAYVXO010000134.1, on the reverse strand, counting down.
CAGAATGGCATTGATCCGGAATACTTGAAGTTGGTCGAAGAAAAGTGTGCCAAAGCGGTGACGCAAGCCGACGCCGCTCGCAAACCTGCCACCGCGAAAATTGGCACGGCGAAGGGTCCGGAGCTACTCCACGACGGACGGCAACCGATCGTCAAGCACGACGACATTGTCACGATTCAGTTCGAGAGCATCGACACGAAAATGCCACTCGGCATCCTGGTGCAATGGAACTGTCATCCCGAAACGATGGCCGACAAGAACACCGAGATCACCGCAGACTACGTCTACGCCACCGTGAAGCACCTTCAGGACGCCCACAAGTGTCCGGTGGCCTACTTCACGGGGACCGTCGGCGGGTTGATGACATCACTGCACGTCGAAGTGAAAGATGCGACCGGCAAGTTGCTCCAAGATGGCACCTGGGAAAAGACCGAACTGTACGGCAAGTTGGTCGGGCAATTGGCGGACAAGGCGATCAAGAACGCCGAACCTGTCACGCTGACACCGTTCGTGGTTCGCACGAAAGCCGCGTTGATCCCGGTCGATAACAACATGTACCGCCTCGGCAAGCAAGTCGGGGTGTTGAATCGCGTGATGTACGCCTACGAAGGCAACGCAACTCCTGCGAAGTTTATCGAGAGCAACGACGTGACCAAGCCGATTGCGATTCGCACCGAGATCGGCTACCTCAGACTCGGGGAACTCGAAGTCGCTGCGATACCGGGCGAGATTTACCCGGAACTGGTACTCGGCAAAGTGCAAGACCCCGTTGATCCCGGTGCGGACTTCCCGGACGCGCCGATCGAACCGTCTATCTACGGCAACTTTGAATCGAGACACCGCATGATTTTCGGGCTGGCGAACGACGAACTGGGCTACTTCATCCCGAAGCGACAGTGGGACGTAAAGAAACCGTTCTGTTACGGATTGAAAGACTCGCAATACGGCGAAGTCAACAGCATGGGGCCAGAGACCGCGCCGATTATCTGTGGTGTGTTCCGCGATCTGGTCAAGTCGGCAACAACACCGAAGTGATTCTCTTAATCACCATCGTCGCATAACAACCGCGTGGCAACTCGAACACGAGTTGCAATTTCCGTCGCCCCCGGTTCAAGTCTTCACCGGGTTCGACGGTCATGCCTTCTGGATGCAAGCACGCGATCCGGTCCCCCTTGGAGAAAAACAGTTTCTCCAAGCCGGGGACTTTCAACAGCGGCAGCGTCAGCCCTTCGTCGGCCAACACCGCATCAATCACATCGGATGAATTCTTCAGTCGCGCTGACGGCAACGGCAGTGTCAGCGCGGACCAGTGTTTCAACACTTCATCTGTACCACCCAACGGGACAGCAAAGTCACCGATGCTCAGGCGAATCGTGCCAAGGTTTTGGCGGGGGAATTGGTCACGGAGCCAGCGGTCCAGCATTTTGTTCCACAAGTAGCTTTGATACGCCGCCAGGTATAGTCCACCCAGTTCAGGCTTAAGGCGTGCCACGGCACCGGCAAAATCGTGCGGAGTTGCGGCAAGGAAATTGATGAGCGGTCGTGCATCACTACGCCCAAGTTTGGCCGCACACTGCGACCAGTCGCCCCAATACTTTCTCAACGTCGTTTTCTCGTGTTTCGCCTCTGCACGATCGTGTTCATAAGGTGCGGTCAGTGCCAATCGCAGGGCCTGTTCAAACCGCCCGAACACCATTTCCCGACCGATGAAGTCGCCATCGTTCACGGACCCGAAGCGTTGGTCATCAAAGTAATTGGGCACGCCAACATGAGGGATTTCGGCGATCGCTTGGAGTGCCGCAACTTCATCTTGTAGTGTGAGATGCCGTAACGTGATGGTGAACCGATTGGCACGGATGTGGGTTGAAATATAGGGTTCTTCAACTTGACCCAAATAGGAGACGTGGATTTTCTCGTGCGTCAAATTCCGTGACGGGCCACGATAGATTGTGAGGAACTGCGATGTGTCCGCGTGGCGATCTTTCAACCCGGCAAATGCCAACCGACGCATGTCGATTTTCCAACGCCGTCGAACCACCGCCAGTGCATCAGGCGTCGTCCAACCGATTTTATCGAGACGGTAAAGTGCGAAACCGCCGGTTTTGCTTGCCACAAAGTCTGTCAATTCTTCAACCCGAAAGTCTTCGGGGCGTTGTTTCACTTTCATCGCGGTATTTAATGGCTGATCGGGAGATGTGTCGAGGATGTGTCGAACAAGGCACTACAAAAAAGGTGAGACCGAGAGTGATGAACCAAAAGCTGTCGCCCACTCAGCTTACGATTCAATTCACTCCCGGTCTCATCGGGTGACAAGTTCTTCACTCGTCACACTTACAATGTAACCCAATCGACAGGCATGTCAAGCGGCCCGACCCCGTTTTGGGTAGTTTTATGAAAAATTACTGAGAAACCGAAACAGCGGGTATCAGAAGGTTCTCTGAAACGGGTTGCCGCCAACCCTGTCGTAGGAAGTTCCAATCGGGTTCGTTCGGCCCTAAAGTGCTAGGGTCGATACCACGTGGGGTGGGTTCTTGTTTATCCCGCAACGGCAGGTGCGGCAGTCCGTCAATGGTTTCCAATTTCACACGACTCGCAGATTGTGTCATCAGTTGGGCAATCGCCTGTACGGTGCCGGGATGGGTAGGCGCGGAGTAGTGACCAGTCGGCAATTGAACGGTGTGGTTCGTAATCAGACCTGGGGCTGCCGTCCAGTTGTGGGAACGGATTGCCACCGTTTGAATCGGCAACGTCTCCGCGATGTTCCCACCGACGGCAACGGGGTCCAAGAAGATGACCGCGTCAATCATCACACCATCACGCACCGCATCACAGGCCAGAACCATCGTGCGCTCCGCCGCGGTTCCGTAGCCAAGTAGCAGGATTCGGGCTTGGGGTTCATCCCGTTGCAGTCGGCGGATTTCCCGATGGAACCAGTTGCGATCTTCTTGTTGTGCGTAATACACTTTGGCGTACCCGGCATGACAAAGCTTGTCACGCAGGGTCAACATGCCGCCGAGTTCGAGGCTGTCCGATCCGTTCATCATGAACAGATAAACTTGTTGCCGAATCGGCGTTGGGTACTGGTTCACTTCGCAAGTGTGCAGCGATTCATGAAAGCCGTTGTGGCGGCAACTCATGCACCCGGCACCATTCAAGAGAGCAACGAACATCGTAAGAATCGTTAGTGTGATTCGCAACATCGCAGACCCCGCCTTCCCGTCATTGCACGCAAAATCCCTCATACTGGTGAAATCGGCAGGACCACGATAATCGCTGTAGTTTATTTATCTTCTCACACTACCCAAATCCCCGGATTACAGGGGTTGTTCGGGTCAGCGTGTTTGGGCAATTTAGCGAACTACGCAATAGTAATGACTCGCCCGGTTTTCACCGATTCGATTTCTTTGTGACACATCACCAGGGCATCCCGTGCGAGTTTGCCGCTGAGCAAGTCAGGCTCTTTGCCAGCTTGAATGCCATCGACTGCCGCTTGAATCTCGTTCGTGAACGCCGCGATTGGGTCGCCGCCGCCGGATAATTCGGGATGCGTTGCGTTGCCGTCGTTGGTGAACACCGTGAGCGGTGTCCCACCAGAGTCGAGTACGATTGTGGCCCGTTCGAGGTAAATCTCAAAACCGTGAACGAAGGACCGCCCCGACATTGCCACCGCACCACTGGAACAAGTCACTGCCGGACCGCCGGGACCGTACAGATAAGTAGTCGTCAAGTACGTAACGGCGTCGCCTTCGATCGTGCCAGCCGAAAAGACTTGCTTCGGTACGCCACAAAGTAAGCCGATGAAGTGCGTGTCGTGAATGTGCAAATCCACGGCGGGTCCACCTGTCTTCGCGGCGTCGGCAATGTCGGCTGACCAATCCGGTTTGGCGATCACGCGCTTGAAATGTGCCCCGATCAATTTGCCATGAGTCCCACCGCGAACCGCATCCGCCGCAAACGCAAATTCCGGAAAGAACGGCAGCACGTGGGCGACCATGAGCAACTTCCCGGCTTGCTTCGCAGCAGCGAGCATGGCATCCGCTTGGTCGGGTTGCAGCGCGATCGCCTTTTCGACCAGCACATGCTTGCCGGCCTTCAGTGCCGCAATCGCGGTCTCCGGGTGCAAGTTGGTCGGGTTGCAAATGTCAATCAAGTCGATCTCCGGATCAGCCAGCATCGCTTCAAGCGAATCATATTTCTTGATCCCAGACAAATCGACATGTCCCGGTTCCGGGCCGAAGTTGCCACGGGTATTCGTCCAATCCCCCGCGAGCTTCGCTTGGTCCCGGCTGCACACCGCAACAACTCTCGCATTCTTCACGTGCTGCATTCCCAAAAAGTGAATGCGGCCCATAAACCCAATCCCGACGATCCCGATGCGAACCATTGGTGTAGTTCCCACAGTTGAAGTGTCTCAGGCCATTTCCAGCAAATAGCAAGAACGAGCGGCTCGGTAGACAGCTCGAAGCTATCCCACTAGAGCTAATTTATCTTTTGAATCGGTGTCATTGACGCACTCGTTTCTGGCGATCACCCCTTGCAATATAACGAAATCCGTTGATAAAGACGGGAATTGTTCAGGCATTGTTGACGGAGATTAGTGCCTCAGGCTGTGATGCCACAATTTGCTGCGGTAGAGTTGGGGCTGTAGGAAGCCTTTTCCCGCACTGGCGTGCGTAACAGAAGTGCCAAGAGATATTCGCCCTTCCAATTACGCCTCTCCAATCTCACAAAGGCTGGTGGAGTTTGGAGTTTCGTACCACTGTGAACCGGACGGAAGTCGTGATCGATCTCCCCGGGATTTCTGCGGCGGTCTTTGACGAAGTCGGAAAATTCTACAATCAGGCATTAGCCAGGCCAACGGCAAAGAACCGCGATGTAATCCGCGATGCATTCTTGGCTGCGCTGAAGCGATCTCCCGAAGCCAACGCAAGCGACCTCTGGCATCACGTCATCTACCGGAGGTACTGCGAAATCTTTCCGCTTCACCGGCACCAAGACCCGAACCAGAGTTGGAAGAGGGCCGGAGGTGAGGCGCTCGAATTCGCCGTGCAAGAAATCTATTCGCCAATTCTTGCGCCACACGGCATCGAGATCAAAATGCTGATGAAGGGCAAGAAGCTTCCGGCTCTTAAGGCCATGCAGATCGAAACCGTTGTTGGATCAGACAAGCTGGACGTTGCACTCTCGATCGCCGAAACCGAGACGATCTTTGGCGGTGTTCACGTAAAAGCGAGCTTGGCGGAGAGAATCTCCGATGACGTTCCGTGCAGCCGAGCAATGATGAAAAACGGTTTCTTCTCGCCAATGTGGACACTGGACGTGAAGTCATTTCCTCCGCCTGGCGATCTCGTGAATCGAGGCGAACTCGGATCAACGAGCATTCCGAGCCAGAAACGTTCGTACATCGAGATTCACGGAGACTTCGATAATCTCTACAGCGGTAACGCTCGTTCCGCACCGAGCAGCACGGAAACACCCTCGGGAAAACGGGTCATCGGTATTAGCCCTGCAAAGCAACCCGATCGCTTCGCATAGGATGTTCTCGCGGCGGCAAAAGCCTTCCAAATGCGAGCTAAGAAGTGATGTAATCGTGGGCGATTTTGCAATTATCGGGGTCTAGCTCGAATCCCAGAAAGTTCAGGCCATTCTGATAGGCGGCTTTCGCAGTCGTCCCACTTCCCATGAACGGGTCGAAAACGATCCCGTCCTTTGGAACAGCTGCGGCTTCGATGCATCGCAGAGGAAGGTCTAGCGGGAACGTGGAACAGTGCGGAGTCGGGTTCGGCGTTTGAAGGAGCTTCCAGACGGACCCGATGGGTGGTTTGGTTTGGAAGACGTGCCGCTCGTCTTTGGCAAAGATGTAAATGCCTTCATGTCTACGGTGAGTCCGTCGGCACAGACCTTCGGGGAGAGGTCGAGACTTTTCCCAGATCACTTCGCCTCGGAAGAGGAACCCGAGATCGGTCATTCCAATGACAATTCGGTACGGCAAGGCAAGTAGATTACCGTACTGTAAAAATCCTACGTCCTTCCGGATGAACGCCCGACGACTCCCCCGCTTCTTCGTGTAAGCCGAGTTCGTACTGGGAAGTCCCTTACCTTCTTGGCCAAGGGAACTGTAGGTGTAGTCCGCTTCCTTCCAGTTGATCGGCGTATTGAACGCATCCCCGATGTTAAGCCAGAGAGTACCACTCGGCTTGAGGCAACGCATCGTTTCCTTGAGGATTGTGACGAGGTTCTTGACGTAATCCCGAGGGTCTTCTTCCGATCCGATGGTTCCGTAGCCACGCTGTCCCCAGTACGGCGGAGACGTGACGACGACATCCAAACAATCCGAGGGCGTTTCCTTCAAACCCGAAAGGCAATCAACGGTGTGAACGTGGTTCAGTTCCCACGGGCCGAGTTTGCGGTTTTGCTGATGCACCCCATTCAGACTTACAACAGATTCTTCACTTTCATCGAAAAGAGAAACAACGTTTAAGGTTTTCCTTCGCATTTTTTGCTCCTCATCCGATCATCCCTTGTAGCTTTCACAAACTGTTTTACGTTCAAATGCCACGTGGGGTAGGTCAGTTGTTTCGCAGCAACACCGCAACTTTCAGGGATTGGACTTGGTAGGGATGGTACATACAAAATTCTAAGTCAGTAGCTCGAACGCCGGCCCGATCACCTCTGTTGAGATCATTCCCGATGTGGTTACCGTGGCATGTCCGTTGCTGAACTTATAGGATTGATTCATCAGTCGTGTCGGTCAACTTAACGGTGATGGTCAGTGAAGGAGCGAATCATGGCGACAGCGAATGAGCGTGAGGCCGCCCCGCATCTTTTAGTGGTCATTGACCACCAAGAAGCCAAGGTCTATCGCACCGAAGTCCACGGGACTGTACCGGAACGGATTGCCCCCTACGATCCGCACGGGTACGGTCGGCATTTGCACTCCGCCCACGAATGGACCGACGGCAAACGGCAGCCCGAGCGGAAGAGCTACTACGAGGCGGTCGCCAAGACGTTGCACGGGGCCGAACAAGTCTTGCTGTTCGGCAGTGGTACCGGCCGAAGCAGCGCGATGGATCAGTTGCTCGCGGACCTGAAAGAACACCACGCCGATGTGGCCGCAAAGGTCATTGGTTCGATCGTTGTCGATGCCCACCACACCACCGAGAACGAGTTGCTGGCTCAAGCGCGGGAGTTCTACGCCAAGTACAACCACAAGTAAGCCAAGCAACTTGCGGAAGCAGTTTGTCATAGCCTGTGTGTTTGCGCACCGTCACGCAGGAAAATGCCCGTCAGGTTGCGGGCGGTGCTTTTTTGTAACTACAATTTCGTGATGGCAACTGTCCGCACACTGACCCGAGATGAGTGGCAAACGGCCCGTGACGCTTACTTGGCACGGGTGGGGTCATGGGCCAAGGACCGGGTGTGGCGAAGTGCCAGACAAATCAAGCATCCCGTTTATGATTTTCTGTTTGAATACTACTCGAACAAACCCGGTCACTTGATGCGGTGGACACCGGGCGTTGGCGTGCAACTCGTTGGAATGGCGCGAGAGGAACTCGACTGGGGTTCGGACTACTTACAAAGTGATTCGGGTTTTGAATTGGACGCGAAGACCTTTCCGCAACATCGCTACGACTACCTGGATTGGGCGCTCCGCTACTTGCAATCGACCGCGAACCGTGAGCCGTTTTACGGTTGTTTTGGGTTACATGAATGGGCAATGGTCTACCAAGAATCGGAAGTACGGCATCGCCGAGTCCCGTTGCGGTTGACGGCGGCGCAAACGAACGACGTTGTCGCAGACGGGGTGCTGCGGTGTTCGCATTACGATGCGTTTCGGTTCTTCACCCCCGCCGCCGTGCCACAAAACCGCGTGCAACTTCGCCGGGAAGTCAGCACCGATCACGACCAACCGGCGTGCGTTCACGTCAACATGGACCTCTACAAATTCGCCTACAAAATCGCGCCGTTCGTGTCGTCCGAAGCGGTTGCGGATGCGTTTGAACTCGCCATCGCAGCGCGCGAACTGGACATGCGTGCGAGTCCGTATGACCTGCGTGAATTTGGGTTCGCTCCGATCACAATCGAAACGCGCGAGGGGCGTGAAGAGTACGTCACCCATCAACGGGAAATTGCCCGACGGGGTGTCGCGGTTCGCACGAAAGTCTTGAGTGAATATCAGCGATTGCGGGATGCGATTCAGTCCACATCCACGATGCAAATCTGATTGACGTCGAGCAGTCGCCGCACGAACGCGATGTGTTTGCCATCGGGCGAAAACACGCAAGCTTCGGGACGCGGGCAGTCCTCGCTTCGGGGAGTGATGCGGCGTGTGACGCCCGAATTCACATCCGTCACGCAGACGCTGTTGTCCATCACGAACGCAACGGAATTGTCCGTTGGATGCCAGTTAAATGCAGAAGCCACGGAGTGACTGTTGTGTGCCACTTGAACGGGTTGACCACCCTGTGGCGAGATTGTCCAAAACTGCACGATGCCGACTTCGTCCCGTTTCAAAAAGCCGATCCGCGATCCATCGTGAGACGCCCGCAACCAGTGTCGCGGGCCAGCTAGTCCAGGAAATTGGTGTGACGTTGTGTTCGTGAGTCGCCGTTGCACGGTGCCGCGTGGTGGCAACGGTCGGCGGGTTGCCGTCCCTTGCAGCGGGCCGTCGCCGGGTTGGGTCAAGTCTTTGGGTAAGTCCACAATGAACACTTCGGAAATCTGCTCATTCGTAGCCGTGCGGATCTGCCCCTGAAACGCCAGCGATCGGTGACCCACCCAGGCTTCCTCGAACGCCTTGAATATGTCATCCGAACCCGGCCGGGGGTTGTCGGTCGTTTGTGTGACAATCGCCGTGAATGCACTGCCATCATGGTTTCGAGGATGCGATTTCGGGACAGTAACGGGCTTGCCGATGACGCTCACGCCGATGTTGCGTTGGTTCAAGTCATGCTGTTCGTTTGGTGTGGTGAATTGCGACAACACATGGTCTTCGTATGTGAAGCTGACGAATCGCCCATCCGGGCTGTAGACATGCACGTGCGACCCACCACGCAGCGCACCTGGCGTACACGGCGGCGCCAAATCGCGGGCGTCCAGGTTGATCGCCACACCGGGTACATGAACATCGACGATGACCCCTTGCCGATGGCAACTACTATATTGCCAGTCCGGTGTGGGGTGTTCCGGCCCCAGGATGAACACGATTTTTGATTCAGAAGGATGCCAGGTAGCTACACCACAGTGGGCACCGTTTTTGGCTTCATACACGACGCGGATTTCTTTTGTGGCGACATTCACCATCTCGATTCGCGTGCCGTCGAACTGTTCACCCGCCGCATCGGACCGGGTGTCGTAAACAATCCATTGGCTATCAGGAGACCAAACCCCGGTGTTCGTCAAGATGCGTCCACCGGCACCAGAAGTCAGTTGGATTTCATGTGGCATACGCGGGCTACGATGTTGAGGAATCGTGAACAGAATCAATCCGACTGCGATCGAAACGAGGAAGAGTGTGGTGAGTGGGCGTGTCATGTCATTTCGCTTTGCAATGCGGAACGCCGTAACAGTGACGAAATGTTACTTCGGTGCCTATGCTAGGGGAAGAGAAACCCGCACCATTTCACGGGAACCATTATGCTGACCGAATATCTTGAGCAAAAAGTCGTCATCGACTTTAGTAGCGAATACGTCTGCCTCGGGACGTTGAAGCGAATCGACGAAAACTTCTTGGAACTGCACAACGCGGACCTCCACGACTTGCGGGACACCGAAACGTCCCGTGAGAACTACGTTGCCGCCTCGGTAACCACCGGCGTCAAACGGAACCGAAAACGGCTACTCGTATCACGCACGGAAGTGATCGCTATTTCCTTGATGGCGGATGTCGTCGATGAGTGAACGATCCGTCAGCTAGCCGTGACTTGGTTGAGCCATCGTCGCAGTAGGCCCACGAGAATTTTTTGCTCGCCCGCCGTTAACTCGGGCTTCGACGCGGAGGCTTCTTCAAACCGGGTGGCCGTCGCCGCGTCAATCACCCGACGCCCTTTTGCGGTGAGTTCGACAACCACGCCACGCCGATCGTCGGGATCGGCTTTACGGGAAATGAAACCCAACGCGGTCAAGCGATCGAGACGACTGGTCATCCCGCCGGATGTGAGCATTACGTTTTGCAACAACTGCGTTGGCGTCATGCCGTTGTCATTCCCGATACGGCGTAAAGTCGCCAAGATGTCAAATTGCCCCAACGTCAACTTGTGAACCGCGAGTGCGGCATCCACGCTCCGTTCGAGGTGCTTCGCCAAAACGATCACACGCCCGACGACCGCAAGCGGTGACGGGTCCAACTCGGGCCGCGCCGTGCGCCACGCCCGCAGCATTTCGTCTATGACATCCGGTTGATCGGCCATAAAAGTCTCTCGGTGTCAAGTATCTTACAATCAAGATACTTGACACCGAGAGACTTTGTAGCTAATTTGCGAAAGAAGGCTGATTCCGTTGCACCGCCGTCTGGAACCCCCACTGAGGTACTCTCCATGAAAGAAATCACGATCGGTTCGATCACCGAAACCGCGATCGAGCGGAAAGACTATCCGCCCGAAAAGGTCCGGCAGATTCTGGCGAACGAAACCGTCGCCGTTCTCGGTTACGGCGTGCAAGGCCGTGGCCAATCGCAGAACATGCGTGACAACGGCATCAAGGTCATCGTCGGTCAACGCAAGGGCGGCAAGGCTTACGACCTGTGTTTGCAAGACGGTTGGATTCCCAGCGAGACACTCTTCGACCCGGAAGAAGCCGCCGCGAAAGCCACGGTGATTCAATACTTACTATCGGACGCGGGCCAAAAGGAGATGTGGCCGAAGATCAAGCCGCACCTGACCGCCGGGAAAGCCCTGTACTTTTCCCACGGCTTCTCGATCGTGTTCCACGACCAAACCGGCGTGGTGCCGCCCACGGACATCGACGTGATTTTGTGTGCGCCGAAGGGTTCCGGAACCACGGTCCGGCGTCTGTTCCTCGAAGGTCGCGGCATCAACTCCAGCTTCGCCATTCACCAAGACGCAACCGGGCGAGCGAAAGAACGTTGCTTGGCACTGGGCGTTGCCATCGGCTCCGGGTACTTGTTTGAAACGACCTTCCAAAAGGAAGTCTTCTCCGACCTCACCGGGGAACGTGGCGTGTTGATGGGGGCGATCTACGGCTTGTGGCTGGCCCAGTACGAAGTGCTTCGGGCGAACGGCCACAGCCCGTCGGAAGCGTTCAACGAAACCGTCGAGGAAGCGACCCAAAGCCTGTACCCGCTCATCGCCGAAAAGGGCATGGACTGGATGTACGCGAACTGCTCGACGACCGCCCAACGCGGCGCGCTCGATTGGTTCAAGCCGTTCCGTGACGCCAGCAAGCCGGTGTTCGAGAAGCTGTATGAGTCCGTGAAAACAGGCGAAGAAACCAAGCGGGTTTTGGACGCCAACAGCCGAACCGACTACCGCGAAGGGCTGGAAAAGGAACTGAAAGAAATCGCCGAGAGTGAAATGTGGGTCGCCGGTAACTGGGTGCGATCCCTCCGCCCCGAACGGGCCGGTGACGACGCGAAATAACCGCTTTCCGACTGCATTTTTTCGACACAGCAGCCTCGATTTGCTATCGAGGCTGCTGTTCTATTTCATCTTGCGACCAGTTAAGCCAATACCGTGCCGATCAATACTTGTTATCAACCCGCTCTTCGTTTGTCCGATTATTCACCTTGTTAGCAGTTCGATCAACGCACGTCAACACGGACAAAACCTTCACACTTGCGATGCGGGTCCGGAAATCTTGGAAATTTTCCGTGAAATAGTCGCTGTCGGGTCCGTCTCCGTAACTCCGCAATCGCGCAGGCATTCGGGAATCCGGTTTCGCTACCGGGACTTGATTGTGGGGTCCACGACCGCGTCGGGACTTGACACCTGGAAAACTACCGCTCTAAGATGCCCTCACCTGACAAAGCTTCACCCGCCGACTTGCCTACCTATCCGGCGGGGCTGACATCAACTGTTACGGATATACGAAAGTCAACCCAAGGCAACGCAGATAGATTTCTGTTGTGCCATTAATTATTGTCTCGAAATAAATTGTGACGAGTCGATAGACGGGTCGCGCGCCCTCCCTGATGAGGAGATGAGGACTTGAAAATGCAATGCCGTGAACCAATCGCTGAATTTCGTGCCGTCTGGGTGCCAAACATGACCGATGCTGGTTTGACCCGACTGACCAATTTACTCGCCACAGCAAGCCCTATGCTCATCCACGGGGCATTCACGCGGGCTATGCCGATGGGCTGTCTGGCGACTCACATTGCGTGGAACCACCCGAAAACAGCCCACTTAACCGAAGAAGCGGGGATTTGCTGGCTGACCAAGGTCGCCCGGTTGAATCCGGCGACATCGAAAGTTGTTGTGCAATGGGATCGCGGCGGACTGCATGATCGAGAATTGCGGTTTGCGTTGCTGCAAGCCTGTCGCACGGAACAAGCGATGCGGGCCGATGATACGTTTCACGAAGTTGCGGAATACTGTGCCGTTGCGGCGGATTGACCATGTTGCAACGAGTGCTTGAACCCGAAGTGATGGACACCGTCGAGGACGCCCACGATTACGACACGATGGATCACTCGGGTGTGAATCGTGTCTTCGTGTTGGACCTGTTGCAGTTTGCCCCCCGCCTTCAAAACCCGGTGCTTGACGTTGGCACTGGAACCGCACAAATCCCCATTGAACTTTGCCAGCAGCACACCACGGTTCAAGTTATGGCCGTTGATGCCGCAGCGACGATGATCGAGTTAGCGAACCGCAACATTGCGAACGCCGGTTTGACATCGCGCATTCGTGCCGAGTTGGTCAACGCTCGTGGGCTGCCCTTCCCCGCTCAACACTTTGCCGCAGTCATTTCCAACAGCATCATCCACCACATCCCCGAACCGATGATTGTGTTCACGGAGATGGTTCGTGTCGGTCAGTGCGGTGGAGTCATTTTCGTGCGAGACCTGTTCCGCCCGGATGACGAAGGGACACTAACACATCTGGTGCAGACCTACGCCGGTGATGCCAACGCCCACCAACGGATGTTGTTTGCTGATTCACTCCGTGCGGCCTTGACCGTGGACGAGGTGCGTGGGTTTGTAACACAACTTGGTTATGCCGCCGAAACGGTGAACGCGACCTCGGATCGGCATTGGACATGGGCGGCCACAATTCTTTAACGCCTTCTGCGTGGTTGCCAAATGTTACTTGTTCATCGCGTTTCGGCAACGCTTGCCGGCATCGGCAACTGGTCTCACTTCGCGGTTCGCGCGGTGTTCGCCTGTCTGGTCATGTTGTTTCGTCCTGCACTTTGGGTACGTCCCCTTTATTCTGTGCTGATCGGTGCGTTCCCACTGGCGGTTGTGTTGGGAATTGCGCTCGGCGCAGTCATCTGGATGCAAACGCGCGGAATCTTGGAACGCACAGCAGGTGCCGCTGAACTGCTACCCACAGTTCTTGCCGCAGCGGTGTTGCTGGAGCTTGCGCCGATCGGCGCGGGCCTCATCGTGGCCTCTCGGACGGGTGCGAGTCTGGGTGCGGAGTTGGCTTCGATGCGGGTGAGCGAACAAGTGGATGCGCTAGAATTGCTCGGCGTTTCCCCACTACGTCGGCTGGTGGCACCACGAGTCTGGGCGTGCATTTTGGCTGTGCCGATGATCCATGTGTTGGTTGCTTCACTGGCGTTGGGTAGCGGCTATTTGGCCGAGTTGGTGACCGGACAAACGACGTGGTTGAAGTACCAGAGCGCGATTCTTTCCGAATTGCGATTGGACGAAGTCGTACCAGCCGGATTGAAAACGCTCGTGTTCGGCTGGCTCGTCGGCGTGACGGGTTGCTATGTCGGCTTGAACGCCAACGGCGGTTCGGAAGGCGTCGGCAAAGCCGCGACTGATAGCGTGGTCAGTTGCACATTACTGGTGCTTGCGGCCGATGTGGTTTTAGTCGGCGTGATACGGTTGCTGTGATTGGTTACCACGACTTGCACCACGACTGTTGGGAGTAGCAAACGATTCACAACATGTGTTCGGGAAATGCCTGTCGAGTCTCGCTTTCAGTGATTGTGCTTGTTCGATGTCCTCACAGATCGCAAATATCGTTGGCCCCCATGACGATTGCCCCACGCCAGTCACCCCGGCATCACGCACGCATTTCACAATTGCTTTCGCTTGGGGACTTGCATAAATGCCGCCTTGGTCGGGGACGAACGGCTCCCCGGCGGCGCGGTTGTATTCATAGAGTGCTTCACCGAAAGTGCGGAAATCACCTTCGTGAAGTGCGGGCAACATTCCCAACAGAATCAGCCGACACATGCGTTCCGTGAGTTGGATGGCTTCGGCATGATCGCGCGGGCGGGCAAAGACTTGCTGTTCGCGGTCGCCGAACCAGTTCGCGGCAAGACTCGGTTGAATCAACACAATCGGCCAGTTTGGGAAGTCGGTGCGCGAGATGATCTGGCCAACCCCGCTCGACCCGGTTTTGCCCGCGTCCACGATGAACCCGCCGTGTTCAAAGCCATGCACACCGATCCCGGAACGTTCACCGCGACCTACCATCGTTGCCAATTGCACGGCAGGTACTTCCCAACCCCAAAGCTCCGTCGTCACCGCGCGAGCCACCGCCAGCCCCAGTTGGGTACCGACACCTAACCCGGTATGTTCCGGTGGGCAGTTCTCAACGACGATTTGTAATGGCGTGCGACAAGATTGCGGGGAAGCTTCGACGACCCGTTTCGCAAAGTTGAGGGCACGATCAGCGGATGGGCCAACTGCGCTCCACTCATGCGCCGCTTGCACACTCACAGTCAATTCGTGCCGCTCGCAGTCGATCATCATCCCCACGCCACCGAACCGGCGGATCGGTAGCGCCGGTTCGTTCGGCCAACGGGCGTCCGCCATCGTGGGAACGTGCAACAGGCCGAAGTGGAGACGACAAGGGGTTGTCACGCGCGTCATGACTTGGCCCCTTCCGTGTGAAATTTAGTGCAGTAGTTTTCGAGGAACGCCATCGCTTCTCGTTCAGGATCACCACCCGTTTTATCCACGATGACTCGCTGTTTGCGGCACTCCGTTTCGATTTCCTCGCGTGGTAATAGATGCAATCGTGTGGCAAAAATCGCCGCTTCCAGGACCGCGTGCTTGGCCCGGTTGAATCCGAAAAAGTCGCGCAATGTTCCGGTGTGAACCACCTCGGCTTCGATCTTCACGCGCTGTTCGGACTCGTCAATTGACGCCACGCGAAACTCAAAAAATCGACACGCCCCGCTCAGGATGAACCCGTTCACGCGCTCCGCTTTCTTGAACTCCGGGAACCGTTCGATCCGACCCACTGCTGCATGTGCCATCAACAACACATCGTCTGTCACGTGCAGAACGCCTTCGCCGTGCTTCAGCAAATTTTGATACGTGTGCGAGGTCGGAAACGGGCGCAACATAAACCGTCGCAGGTCCGGTTCGACACGTGGCCCCATCGGGGCGAGGTGCGGTGTACCGTCCGGGTTCGTGGTGGTGATGAGTCCTTCGAGGATCATTTTTCGAGCGCTCGTAGCAAGCCGGCTGCTTTGTGCATGGTTTCTTCGTACTCCCGCAACGGGTCCGAATCGGCGACAATGCCGCCGCCAACCGGAAATTGCAACCACCCCCGGCCCGCAGTGAACGTGCGGATCAAGATATTCGTGTCCATCGAGCCGTCGAACCCGATGAACCCGATACTTCCACAATACGGCCCCCGCTCGGTGGGTTCGAGTTCGGCAATGATCTCCATCGCGCGGACTTTCGGCGCTCCGGTCACGGAACCACCAGGAAACGCCGCCGCCAACAAATCGAGCTGTGTCAGACCGGGTTTCAACTTCCCACGCACTTCGGATACCAAGTGATGCACGTACCGGAAGCTTTCGACTTCGCACACCGTTGGCACTGTCACGGAGCCAAACTCCGCAACCCGTCCGATGTCGTTACGGAGCAAGTCTACAATCATGACGTTTTCCGCCCGGTCTTTCGGGTTCGTCGTCAAGTCGTGAATCAATGCGGCATCTTCTTGCGGAGTTTTGCCACGCGGTCGGGTGCCCTTAATCGGGCGTGTCACAATTTCGCCGCCCTCGACGCGCAAAAACCGTTCCGGCGAAGCGCTCACAATTTGAAAGTCTCCCAGGTCGAAGTAGCAAGCAAACGGCGCCGGGTTCTTCTGCCGCAATCGGCCATAAAGTTCGAGCGGATGTTCCGTGAGCGGGGTCAACAACCGTTGTGAGAGGTTGACCTGAAAGATGTCCCCCGCATGGATGTAGTCGATGGCCTGCTGCACCGCCGTCAGGTAACCCTCACGACTAAAGTTGCTCGTCACATTCGGGAAACCACTCACGGTGTGCTGCGTTGCGAGTGGGATCAGTGGAACAAGGTACGATTCCAATGACGGCGTCGTCGGTCGGTGTTCCAGCAGATTGCGCAGCCAGTTCAGCCGATTTGCCGCATTGAGCGGTCGGGTAAACGGCGTGGGCACGTCGTAACCACTCGACACGATCCAAGCTCGTCCCGCATCATGGTCGAAACTGACGACCCAATCATAGAGGCCGATGGCGAGGTCTGGTGTGGCAAATTCGTCCGCTGCATTTTCAGGGATTCGTTCAATAGCCCGCGCCAAGCCGTACCCAAACAGTCCCGCAAGGCCGCCCCGAAACGGTGGCAACTCGTCCGGGGCGTGTGCAGGATCGGCATCAAACCACCCGCGAACAATCTCGAACGGATCATCGCCATGAGCATTTGTCACATCATGTTCGATCCACAACAACGGGTCGGCCGTGACGTAGGAATACCGGCCACGATCGGTGTGCTTTTCGGCAGAATCCAGGAACAACAGGTGAGGCAAATGGGACAGTTTGCGAGCGACATCCCACGGGTCGGGGCACGGGATTAGCTCCGCGACAAGTGGAACAACGACTTCAGGGGACCGGGCCGACACGCTCATGAATTCAGTCTAGCCAGGAGAAGTTCTTTCACCACGAATTACACGAATCGGACGAATAAAATCAGGAGATTCGATCACCGTGTCACTCTTGGATTTGTGTCCTGAAGGGACACCGGAATGTAGCCACGGGTGAAGCGAAGCGGAACCCGTGGACAGTGACACCCAACTGTCACTCGCCCTGAAAGGGCGACGGAAACTCCTCTGCCCCTTCAGGGCAGTCGAGTCGTGGAGACGTTGGTTCCACGGGTTACGCGAAGCGCTTCACCCGTGGCGACAGCCCGTGACCCCTACCGGGGCCATCAAACCGAAAACAGTGCCTTCCAACTTTCGTGACACTGACCCTCCGCTAGCAAGTCATCAAAAGTATTCATCTAATTCATCTGATTCGTCCGATTCGTGGTTAACTGTTTCGATGGGACTTCTCGGGAACGGTGAGGAAGCCCCAGTTCAACGCAACATCTTGTGTGTAGGATTTACTCAGCGTCAACGCTGTGATTGCCTTGGCCATTTCGTAGCCGAGGTAGAAGGCGTGGGACAAATCGAGCTTGGGGTCACGCTTATGCATCTCCTCGAAGAGTTCAAACGGGTCGGTGCCTTGCAAGTGCATGTTGCCGTTGATGACGTGAATTTCGCTCCGTTCGGCGAAGAGTCGATAGTTGCGGTCGGTGACTTGACTGGCTAATTCGACGAGTGCGGCGTCGCCTTGTTCGTAGACCTTGCGGTCTCGCAACATGATAAGGCCGGGTTCAAGGTGTTTGGGCAACACGCCGTTTTTCACGGCGTGGTACACGAGCCGCCGGGCCAAGTCGAATTCGCGGACCGATGACCGTGCCCAGTTAATCACTTCCGTGGTCAGAACGCTCTGGATGCCGAGTTCCTGGCAAAAGCCTGCCAGCATCACGTTGATCCCCGCCGAATCGACATCGGTTAATTCCGTCAGGTTGCCGACGCCCATCATCATGGCTGCCTCGGGGTACCGTTTCCGCACTTTAATGTACCGCCCCAGCGATGCGGCAAAGCCGAAGCCGATCGGTTCCAGGATCGGATCGAGGCGGAACTTCACGCCCCACGCCGCCAGTTTTTGCACGGTCGTATCTAGGCTATCGAGGTCGCTTGGTGTGTCCGGAATCGCCACGACTTCGACGTTGGGAAACTGCCCGTGCCAGTCTCGCGCGTGTTCGACGTTGTTGCTGTTCACGCTCAGCACCAACTCTGCCCCGGCCGCGAACGCCGCCGCCACTTCGACCGGGTTGAACGAATCAACTGAAACGCGAAAGCCTTGTTCTTTCAGCGCGCACACCGCGTCACCTACGCCGTGCCACGTGTCGCCGGCGTCGCAACCCAAGTCGATGATGTCGGCGTTATTGTTGCGGTGGCGGTGGGCGATGGTCAGGATTTGGTCGAGTGAAAGTTGTGGTGCGTGGTTAATTTCCGCGAGAATCTCGATGTCGTAGGCCCCATACCCGACGATGGCTGCACGGCGTGTGCCGAAGAACTCTGGCAGGTCGCGTAAATCCTTCGGACCCAATTCGACAGGCACGTTCGCAATCTTCGCTAGCTCATCGAGTTGCCCCCGCACAAATCCGGGCAGGATCAGTTTGTCGATATTCGCCGGCATCACCAGCCGTCGAGCGATCCACTCCGTAGTCATCAGTGCCGCAACTGTAATTGGCATCACGATCAGTTCAAAATCAAACCCGACCTTCACCGCCATCTCCTCAAGCAACCGGCGCAACGACGGCTCCGCCAACTTGCCGGTGAGGAACAGAAGACGCGGTCGCGTGTCGGCAGGCATTTCCATCACCACGAATCACACGAGTAGAACGAATCAATCATTTTGGCATGTTGTGCTACGGAAGCGTGCATCGTCGAAACCACACTATATTATGCCGATCCAGATTCCATTCGTCTGATTCGTCTGATTCGTGTGATTCGTGGTGAATATTTTGGAGCGTGCAATGCGTGTGGTTTTGCAACGGGTCTCGTCGGCACGGGTGGTTGTCGCTGGTGAAGTGGTCGGCGAGATTGGACGCGGCTGGCTTGTGTTGTTGGGGATTGCCACGGGAGACACGCCGAAAGACTCCGACTGGCTCGCCGACAAGGTGGCCAATTTGCGCGCATTTGAGGATGCTGACGGGAAGATGAATCTCACGGTGCAAGATGTTTCGGGGAGTGTATTGGTGGTCAGCAATTTCACCTTACACGCCGATTGCACAAAGGGACGGCGACCGAGTTTCCTCGCGGCGGCACGACCCGAACAGGCGGAACCGCTGTATGTTTCGATCCAAAATTCGCTGCGCATGTTAGGGCTTCCGGTCGCGGCGGGGCGGTTCGGGGCGGACATGCAAGTCGAGTTGATGAACGACGGCCCGGTCACGTTCGTGATTGATTCTCCGGGGTAATGCGTTGACGCTGCCCCGTTATGCGCGTAACATCTCGCCAACCCTCTCCAAACCTTAACTGGTGGGCACCCCATGCCGTTCCGGATCACTATCCCGTTGATCCTGCTGCTGGCGTTCGTGGCAATCGGCTTCCTCGGGGGCCGCCAGGACTCGTTCGGCGACCCGGATCTCATCAAGATCGTGTCCAGCTTGCCCCGCTCCGGTAGCGCACGCGGGCAAACCGACACCATCGTGAACGGCATCAAACTCGCCATCAAAGACATCGATAACAAACTCGAAGTCACCGACCCAGTGACCAACCAGAAGAAAACCTTCCGACTCAAATACCTCGACCTCGACGACGCCACCGCCGCCGAGGGGCAGTGGACGATCGAGCAAGAAATCTCCAACGCCAACCAAGCCCGCATGGACCCCGACGTGATGGCCTACATCGGCACATACAACTCGGGCGCGGCCAGGGTCTCGATGCCGATCTTGAACCGCGTCAACATGTTCATGATCTCGCCCGCTAACACGTCCCCATCACTCACGCAGCCGGGAACTGGCGTAAAACACGAACCAGACTGTTACCGCCCGACCGGGAAAGTGAACTTCACCCGCGTCGTCCCAACTGACGACTTGCAAGCCGGGTTGTCTGCCCGGTGGGCACAAGACATGGGGATGAAAAAAATCTACATCCTGGACGACAACGAGACATACGGTAAAGGCATCGCGGACCTTTTCGCGGCGACGTGCGAAAAACTCGGCCTGACGGTTCTCGGGCAGCAAAGCATTGACTCGAAGGCTCAAGAATTCACCCCGCTGATGACTAGCATCAAAGCAATGAACCCCGACCTGATTTACTTCGGCGGCACGACGCAAACGAAAGCCGGGCAACTCCTGAAAGACCTCGTCAAAGTCGGGATGACCTGCCCGATGATGGCGCCGGACGGCTGTTTCGAGACAAGCATGATTAACTCCGTCGGCCTGGACACGTTTGAAAAGGTAACCTTTTACGCTACGTTCGGGGGTCTACCCATCGACGCTCTGAAATCGGGCAAGGGATTGGAATTCGTCGAAAAATACGCACGTGCTTACGAAAAGCCGCCGACCGATGCCTATGCCACGTATGGCTACGAGTGTGGCCTGGCAGTCTTGGAAGCGATCCGACGGGCCGGGAAGAAGGACCGTGACGCGATTCGCCAAGCGGGAGTGGGGCTGCGAAACTTCGACGGGGCCACGGGCCGCTGGTCGTTCGACGAAAACGGGGACACGACCAACCAAACCATGAGCGGCAACAAAGTCGTGGTCGTTAAGAAAGTGGTCGATGGCGAAGAAAAGAAAGTCGGCGAGTTCCAGTTCATCAAGCCGCTGAAGTTACCGCAGTCCACGGAACAGAAGTAACTTAGTCCCCACGGAACCCATTATGTTATTCGCTGACGCGGAACTGTCGGCAGTGCAAACGCTGTTGCAGTATGTCATCCTCGGGCTGACGAAAGGGTCGCTGTTCGCGTTGATTGCGTTGGGCTACACGATGGTCTACGGCATCGTCGAACTCATCAACTTCGCGCACGGCGACCTGTTCATGCTCGGCACGTTTCTGGCGCTCACGATCCTCGGTCTGTTCAACCTGACCGACGCCAGCGCGGAGCCGTGGAAGATCGTTCTGGCACTGGCGGTCTGCTTCGTCGCCTGCCCGATCTTCTGCGCCGTCTTGAACATCAGCGTGGACCGCATCATTTACAAACCGCTCCGGACGGCACCGAAACTCGCGCCGCTCGTCTCGGCGATCGGCGTGGGGTTCATCTTCATGAACATCGGCCTGTTTTGGGGCGGGTCGCAGGACGTGAACTTCCCGAACCTCGTGCCCGAAAAGAACCTGCTGCCCGACGACATGGGTTTGAGATTCACGCTGAAGGACGCGATGATAATCGGCACGACCGTGCCGCTGATGGTCGCGCTCACGATCTTCGTGAAGTTCGCACCGCTCGGTAAAGCGATGCGGGCCACGGCCCAGAACCCGGTTGCCGCCCAACTCATGGGCATCAACACCGAACGGGTCATCGCGGCAACGTTCGGCATTGGCGGCAGTTTGGCGGGTGCGGCTAGCGTGGTTTACGGCCTGTCGATCAACACCATCAGCTACCAAATCGGCTTCCAGAACGGGCTGTATGCGTTCACGGCGGCGGTCCTCGGGGGCATCGGCAACATCCCCGGTGCGGTGCTGGGCGGGTTGATTATCGGCTTGGTGAATTCGCTGGGCAGTGCCTATGTCGGCGAACGTTGGACGAATGCGTTGGTGTTTGCCATCCTCATCGTGATCCTGGTTTTCCGCCCGTCCGGGCTGCTCGGCAGCCGCACCCGAGAGAAGGTGTGACATGCCAAACGACACAGCCAAAAAATGGGGCCTGAGTTGGGAAGCCGCCGTCTTCGGCATGTTGCTCCTCTACCCGCTGTTCCCGATCTTTGAGTCCGGATTTTTCGCCGTCACGAAGCGGTCGCTCGGCGACCAACTGCCGACGGTGTTCATCTTCGCCATCCTGGCGCTGGGGTTGAACGTCGTCGTCGGCTACACCGGGTTACTGCACCTGGGCATCGCCGCGTTCTTTGCGATCGGCGCGTATGTCGCGGGAATTATGACCGTGGCGTCGTACCCGTTCGGCGCCAACTTTTTCGTGACCGTGATTGTCGGCACGTTGGTCGCGGCGCTCGCCGGGTTGCTGCTCGGGGCGCCGACGTTGCGGTTGCGGGGCGATTACCTCGCCCTCGTAACGCTGGGCTTCGGCGAAGTGATGCGGTACGCCCTGCGGAACTTGGAAGAGATCACCGCCGGGACTCGTGGCCTCAGCCCGTTACCACCGCCGCCCGGCGGCGAGACGCTGGGGATTGACTGGGTCTCGGACTATAAGCCGTTCTACTACCTCACGCTGGCGTTCTTGATCATCGTGGCCCTGATGCTACGCAATATCGAGCGTTCCCGACTCGGTCGGGCGTGGGTGGCGCTGCGGGAAGACGAACTCGCCGCCAACTGCATGGGGCTGAACCCGGCGAAACTGAAACTCGCCGCCTTCGCACTCGGCTCCGGTCTCGCAGGTCTGGCCGGTGTGCTTTACGCCACCCGGCTTACGAGTACCGCGTCACCGGATGCTTACAGTTTCAACCGCTCGATCTTCATGATCTGCTGCTTGATCCTCGGCGGACTGGGAAGTCGTGCCGGGGTGCTGTTAGGGGTGTTCTTGCTGGTCGGGTTCGACAACATCCTTAGCCCGATCTTGGACAGCTACATTCAGGAAACGTTCCCGTCCGAGCAGTCGAAAATTTACCTGTCGTTCACCGGCTGGCGGTTGATCGCGTTCGGCCTGGCGCTCATCCTCATGATGCGATTCCGGCCCGAAGGGTTGATCCCGTCCACGCGGGTGAAGCACGAACTGCACCCGGACGAACTCGTCTCGGAAACCATCAACCCGATCACGATGGGCAACAACACCCAAGAAGTCAACAACCTCCGCGGTTCCAAGAAAAGGGGCCAATCGTGAGCGTGTTGAAGATCGACAACGTCAGCATGAAGTTCGGCGGCATCACCGCTGTCAGTGACTTGAACTTGACCGTGGAGGCCGGGCAAATCTTTTCCGTGATCGGGCCGAACGGGGCCGGGAAGACGACCGTGTTCAACGTCATCACCGGCATCTACGCCCCGACCTCCGGCGAAGTGCTGTTCGGCGGCGAAACGCAAACCAAGCCCCTGACGGGCGGGGTGGTCAGCCAGTTCGTGTTCACCGGCTTGGTCGTCGCACTCCTGGCCGTGTTCGCGGCGGCGGGCGTTGAGCAACTGTGGAAGGCGTCGATCAAGAAGCCGTTCGCCGCGAAGGACGCCACGTTCGAGATCGGCACCGCGTTCACGGCCGCAACGGATTACTTCCAAGGGCGACCGGGCATCGCCCCGGTTTCGGACGGGGCACAGTACGAAGTGTCGTCCCTGAACGGGACAACACTCGGAAAAGTGGCGACAGTTGAAGCGGCCAAGCAACTCCGGGAAAGCTTGCTCAATGCCGACCCGAAAGTCACGCCCGATCCGAAGACCGGGTTCCAGATTCAGGACGCGAGCGGTCAATTCACGCTCGGCCAATTTGACAGCGAAGAGGCCGCGACGAAGGCGTTGCCGAAGCTGACCGGTGCGGCCGCCGCCCGAACCAAGTTGCTGAGCACGATGTTGTACGCCGGGTTAGGTGGGCTTGTTGTTGGAATGCTCGGGGCGTTCGTCATCTGGTCCCGGTCGCGGCGAACCCCGGACATCATCGCGGCGTGTGGCATCGCAAGGACGTTTCAAAACATCCGCCTGTTCCAAAACATGACGGTGTTAGAAAACGTGCTGATCGGGCTGGATCGCACCCTGAGTCGCAACGTGTTTGCCATGGCGTTACGCTTCCCTGGGCTGCGACGGGAAGAAGAAGAGGCGGAGAAAAAATCAATCGAGCTACTCAAGTTCGTCGGCCTCACCGGGAAGTCCGGGCAGTTGGCGAAGAACCTGCCCTACGGCGACCAACGGCGGCTCGAAATCGCCCGCGCCTTGGCGACCCAGCCGACGTTGTTACTCCTCGACGAACCCGCCGCCGGGATGAACCCCAGCGAGACGGTCGGGCTGATGGACCTCATCAAAAAAATCCGCGACCGGGGCATGACCGTGCTGCTCATCGAACACCACATGAACCTCGTCATGGGCATTTCGGACCGCGTGGCGGTGCTGGATTACGGCGTGAAGATCGCCGAAGGCAGCCCCGGCGACGTGAGCCGAAACCCCAAAGTGATCGAAGCCTACCTGGGCAAGGAAGAGGTGAGCTGATGACCCCCTTGCTCGCGGTCGAAAACCTGCAAGCCGGTTACGGGCCGATCAACGTACTCCAAGAGATTTCCATCACCGTGAACCCCGGCGAAATCGTCGCCATGATCGGTGCCAACGGCGCCGGGAAAACGACAACCCTGATGACACTGTCTGGCATCGTGAAAGCTCGCGGTGGTAGCATCAAATTTAATGGCCGAGACATCACCCGGCGTCCCGCCCACGAGATTGTCCGCCTCGGGTTGGCCCAATCCCCGGAAGGCCGCAAGATATTCCCGCGACTGACGGTGCTGGAAAATTTGCAGATGGGTGCCTTCACGCGATCCGACTCCAACGGCGTGGAAGACGATCTCGAAAAGACCTTTACCATGTTCCCGATCCTCCGGGAACGCAAGCACCAATCCGGCGGCTTGCTCTCCGGCGGTCAACAGCAAATGCTTGCCATCGCGCGGGCGTTGATGGCGCGACCCACCCTGTTGTTGCTCGACGAACCCTCCCTCGGGTTGGCGCCGCAAATTGTCGTCCAGATTTTCGAGGTCATCCGGGATTTGAACAAGCAAGGCACGTCCGTTTTGCTCGTCGAACAGAACGCCCGCATGGCACTGAAGGTCGCGCATCGGGGCTACGTGCTGGAGACGGGACGAGTCACTTTTGCCGATCAGGCGAGCGTGTTATTGAACGACCCGCGCATTCGGTCCGCGTACCTCGGGGAATAAAATTTAGTCGGGATTTGCCCGGATTGATACAATGTACCAATCGCACTCGTGTTCGCAACCGGGAAGGTACCGATGAAAAAGGTCGCAGTTGATGAAGAAATCGAACGTCTCCGGCAATTGGTTATTGAATCCCGCACCTCAACGGAAGTCGAACCGCAAGCGTTAAAGACCATTGAGAAGCTGAACAAACTCTACGAAGAAGATAAGACGCAATTTAGCCCCGAAGACGCCCGCTGGTTGAACGTCCTCAAGGGGAATTTATCGCAGCGTTTGGAGTCGCACAAGCCGAAAGAAGTCCACACCAAAAAGGCGAAACGCAAAGGCGATCAACTCGACCATTGCTGGCGGTGCATGACGCCCATCGACGAACGCTTCACCGACAACTGCCCGACGTGCAGTGAGAAACCCTACATGTGGCGAATCTGCCCCATCTGCCAAGCCTGCGGCTGTCAACGCCTCGGTAACGTGCTGATTTAGTCGATGGACAATTCGCACTAGGTGTTTGATGGCCCGACAGATTGGACTACGAGCCAAGTTGCGGCAATTCCGTGACTTGGTTTCTGCGATTGGCCTTCTTTCCGCGATTGGACACTACCTTCATCAAAAGCGCGGCCGACCACAAGGGTCGGTCTACTTTTTACGTCCTTATCGAGCGATCCACCCGCTACAAGTTCGATCCGACACCAGTGACATCGGGGTCTTCAGTCAAATCTTTATTGAGTTAGAGTACGCCTGTCTTGATGACTTGAAGGGTGTCGAGTTCATTGTCGATTGCGGGGCCAACGTCGGCTATTCTTCCGCCTATTTCCTGTCCCGTTTTCCAAACTGTCACGTTGTCGCCATCGAACCGGATCCGAACAATTTCGCCATGCTCCAACAGAACATGGCAGCCTACGGAAATCGGGTGAAAACGATCCAAGCCGGGGTGTGGTCTCACCCGGCCCGACTCGTCATCGCTGACAGTCCGTATCGTGACGGCCAAGCGTGGTCGAAACAAGTCCGGGAATGCACACCCGACGAAGAGTCGCAAATCGTCGGGATCGACATCGCCACGGTGTTGGCTGATGCAGGCCGTGACCGCATTTCAATTCTGAAGATCGACGTGGAAGGTGCCGAGGTCGTGATTTTTTTCAACAACTACGAGTCGTGGTTGAACCGCGTTGATGCGATCGCAATCGAACTCCACGACGACTCGTCGTTCGGCAGCGGCACCAAAGCCTTTCATGCAGCAATCGACGGTCTTAACTTTGAAATCAGTCACAGTGGCGAACTCACGGTCTGCAAACGCACTCACTCCGCCAAGTAAAGCCCGCGACCGCATTGGGGGCACGTGAAGAACGTTCCGCCTAGCAAGTTCGTGCGTTGCTGATCGGTGATGCTGGTACGGCATTGCATACAACTGCGACCATTCACCGCAGCGAGGCCGTCGGGGCCGTAGCTTTTGACGAGCCGGTCGTAGATGATTTTCACTGTGGACGGGATGTGCGAATCCTTCTCCGCCAGGGTGGCGAGCGTTTCTTTTTGATCCGCAAGCAGCCGGTCCAATCGTTCCTGAGCGTCGCGCTTGTACTGCTCGAACTCTTGCTGGGCGGTCGCCCATTGCTTTTCCCCATCGGGCAGTTTCGCGGTGCGGTCTTCGATCTCCGTGATCGTGTTCAGGATGATGTCTTCGTACTCGCCCTTCTTGGCCGTCGCGTTGGCGATTTCGGTGGTCTTGAGGTCGAACTCTTTCTTCGAGCCGGCGTTGTTGATGTCCGTCTGAAACTTGGCAAGCTGCGTTTCGGTCTGCTTCAGGGTGATCTCATCGTCTTTCAACTTCATCTTGAGTTTTTTGATAATCTCGAAGGCGTCCTTGTGGCTCTGCTGGGCGTCCGCGAGTTTCTGTTGCTGGATTTTCAGAACCCGCGGCCCGAGGTCGATTTCGGACTGGAGGTCGCGCAAGTGTTTGCGAAGTCGGTGGGCGTCTCGGAGGATGAACGTGATCGGGTTGGACATTGGCGGCTCCGAAGTGGCTGGCGTCTTGTAGTGTGTAGTCTAAAGAAAAAAAGCCCACCCGGTATAACGGGTGGGCTTTTGGGTTCACATTGTTCGATGCGAAGGCCGCATAAAATGTTCACTACAGTGGGCCACTGTGAAGTGCTGCGACCCCTGCCGGGGTCGTTGGCAATGGGTGCGCCTACCTGGGGTGTCGCTACGCTCAACCCCAGGCTAATTGCTGTCATCCCTACGGGATAAAACCAATCCGGAACAAGCCTCTGGCTATTAACAACCTGGGGCATCCCGGTAGGGATGCTAGCGATTAGCCTGGGGTTGAGCGTAGCGACACCCCAGGTCTCGGCAGCCACCCACATCGACGCATCCTGAGCGGACGCCTATGGCTTCTTGCCCCACCCGTCGAGGAAGCCTTCCAGTTGGCGACTGCGGACGGGGTGTTGCAGTTTACGAACGGCTTTTGCTTCGATTTGGCGGACGCGCTCGCGGGTCACTTTGAAAATCCGCCCCACTTCTTCGAGCGTGTACGTGTACCCATCGCCCAGGCCGTAGCGGAGTTTGATGATCTCCCGTTCGCGGTATGTGAGCGTCTTCAACACGTTTTCGATCTTGTCCTTCAACATCTCGTTCGTGGCGGCGTTGACGGGAGATTCGACGGAATCGTCTTCGATGAAGTCGCCGAAGTAACTGTCTTCGCTTTCGCCAACAGGACGATCGAGGCTGATCGGGTGGCGCGAGATTTTTAGCACCCGTTTGGTTTCTTCGTAGGTGATGCCGGCGGCTTTGGCGGTCTCTTCGATCGTCGGCTCGCGGCCCATTTCTTGGAGCAACTTCTTTGACACGTTGCGGAGCTTCGACATCGTCTCGATCATGTGAACCGGGATGCGGATCGTCCGGGCTTGGTCCGCAATGGCTCGCGTGATCGCTTGGCGAATCCACCACGTGGCGTAGGTGCTGAACTTGAACCCACGCCGATATTCGTACTTATCGACCGCCCGCATCAAGCCGGTGTTGCCTTCTTGAATCAGGTCCAAGAACGACAGGCCACGGTTGCGATACTTCTTGGCGATGCTGACGACAAGCCGCAAGTTGCCGCCGGAAAGTTCTCGCTTGGCTTGCTCGTACTCCCCGAAGCGGAGCCGCATGATCCCGACCCGTTTGCGCAGGCTCGCGGGTTCTTCGAGCGTAATTAGCATCATGTCGAGGAGTTCTTTTTCGAGATTCGCCTTCTCTTCCTTCGCGGCTTTGATGCCTCTCATTGCCGCGATTTCGCAATCCAGGCCGTCCATCCGTGCGCTGATCTGCTCCAACTTCTTCATCAACGGCTGCACTTTTTGCGTGCGGATCGACAGTTCTTCAACCAACGTCACGGTCTTGCGACGACGGGTCTTGAGGCGTTTACGAATTTCTTCCTTGTCGCCTTCATGGGTCCGCTCGTCGATGAGCAGATTGAAGTCATCGACGTTGTGCTCCATCAGCGGTTCCATCGTCCGCAAGTTGTGCGGCATCCGCTGGAGGATTTTGTCCTTTTCGAGGTTCTCGGTTTGAGAGACCTTGATGGTGCGGTCGAACGGCAAGTCGCCGGTTTGCACCCGCTTGAGCGTTTCAAACACGTTGCGGAGGGCGTAATCGCACTCCAACACTTTGCGGCGAAACCGCCGTCGGGTGACTTCGATCTTCTGGGCGAGGGAGATTTCTTT
Organism: Fimbriiglobus sp.; assembly: GCA_043785105.1. Taxonomy (GTDB): domain Bacteria; phylum Planctomycetota; class Planctomycetia; order Gemmatales; family Gemmataceae; genus Fimbriiglobus. Next base: position 10,802 of record JAYVXO010000134.1, on the reverse strand, counting down.
CTCGCGGGTCAGGAGGGGTATCTCCCCCATTTGGGTGAGGTACATCCGCACCGGGTCGTCGATGTGCCGCCCGTCGCCGTCGGTATCTTCAAAGGGAATCTCGGCGTCGGCGACCAGGACTTCTTCCGTGACGGACGCCGTGTCGGTGGTGGTTTCTCCCGCCTCGGCTTCATCAATGATGTTGATGCCGGTCTGTTCGAGGTACTCCAGGATCTCTGCGAGACGGTCCCCGTCGGAGGTGCCTTCCGGCAGAGCTAGGTTCACCTCGTCGTAGGTGAGCGACCCGTTGAGTTTGCCTTTTTCGATGAGGAGTTTGAAAACCTCGTCGTTCTTCCAGTCCATTTCCCAACCCTCCCGTTCAATCGCGTGGTCGCAACACTCATCACGCCCAACGTGGAAAGGACGCAATTCTTAGAAGCCAAACTTGGTGGTCGTGGTGTCGGTCCCGCCTCGTTGAAGAGCCGGACCGACTCGTCGTGTTTCTTACTTGTCGCCCGGTTTCGGGTCCGGTTTCTTCTGTAGCTTCCGCAACAGTTCAATCGCATCGTCGTCGTTCACGTCCGTCGCAGACAGCTTATCCTTGAGGAGCTTTTTTTCCCGTTCGTGTAGAATCTCATCAAAGAAACTCAGCACCCGTTGCAGCCATTGTGGTCGGTCGGACATCCCCCGCCCGACGTACTGCAAGCGTGTGGCGGCGTCCACCAAATCGACCCGATCGAGTAAGCGCACACGCAGCCCGTCAAAATCAGGCGGTTGGCCGGCGTCGTGCATGGCGTACAGTTCGCTCAGAATTCGCCGCAATCCGGTGTGCGTGATCGCTTCAAGGGCCACTTTTTCGCGGCAGACTGGGACGAGTGTCGGGTCGGCGAGCAACATCTCCAGCAGTTGCTGTTCGGCTTTCTCGGCGCGCCCGGCTTTGGGCATCGGTGTTTTAGACGGCGTATTGTTGGGGACGTTAACAACTGCGGCGGTCGGACGGGATGTTGGTTGCGGATTTTCTTGTTGCTTGCGGCGGCGTTCGGTTTTGAGTTCGGCAAACCGTGCCCAGACCGTCTCTTGACGCAACCCCAGGCGGTGCGCCAATCGGGATACGATCAACTCGTGTTTAACCTGTCCGGCTTGGTTCGGAATCGGCGGCGCCATCGCCATGATCCCGAGAATGGCATCGATCACCCTTCGATTCCCTTCGATGGTGGTTGACGATTCCTTCGTCAATAACTGATTCAACTTAAACTCTAAAGCGTCGATCGCGTTCGTCAATGCCTTCTTGAAAATATCGACCCCACCAGGTTGAACAAGAAGGTCGCACGGGTCAAGGCCATCTGGCAAGGCGGCCACTGCAAGATCAACGTCCTGGCCGACGAATAATTCCAACGCCCGATCCACACCCGTCATCCCGCCGTCGTCGGCATCATATACCAGCACCACCTTCGGCACGTACCGCCGCAACTGATTCACATGGGTCACACCCAGCGCCGTTCCCATCGTAGCCACTACATTGGCTACGCCACATTGGTGGGCCATCATGACATCGGTATATCCTTCCACGACCGCAAGGAAACCCGCAGCGGAACCAGCATGACGCGCCAAGTCCAGGCCGTAAAGCAGGTTGCTCTTACTAAACAGCGGCGTTTCGGCAGAGTTGTAATACTTCGGCCCACGCGCAGCAAGGTGCGACGTTGGCAAAACGCGGCCCCCGAACCCCACCGTTTGCCCGCGAATGTCCCGGATCGGGAACATGACGCGGTCCCGGAACCGATCGTAGTAACCACGCCCTTCGTCCCGTGCCGCGATCAGCCCGACTTCGACTAACAACCCCGGCGGGAGTTCTTCCTGCATCGCCAACTGGCACAGCCAATCGCCGAACACCGGCGCGAAGCCGAGACCGAACTTTTGCACGGTCTCGCCCGCCAGCCGTCGGTCCCCCAAATACTTGCGGGCGGCTTCAGCGACCGGCTCCTCGAAGAGACAACTCCGATATTTTTCTTCCGCCCATCGCATCACCTGCAACAGGTACGCCCGGTGTTGGTCGTCGGGTGAAATCGCGTCGGCTTCGAGCTTGATCCCGGCGCGTTGTGAGAGGATCCGCATCGCCTCGGGGAAATCGACCTTCTCGAACTTCATCACGAAGTCGAACACATCCCCCCGAGCGTCGCAGGCCCAGCACCGATAGTTTTGATAATGGCGGTCAATTTGCAATGACGGGCGCGTGTCGTTGTGGAACGGGCAAAGCGACTTGAATAGCTTCCCAGCCGAGTGAACGGGTATGTAGGTGGAGACGACATCAACAATGTCGTTCGCAACCTTGATCTGTTTTTTAAGTTCGACGGAAACGGGCGGCACGAAGCACCTTTGCGGGCCTAGTATTGACCAGTTCGCGCCAAGCGATCACGACGCAAATCCTGCGATAACACAGACGCTGCGCGATGAGTCCGGGCTTTACGGCGTGAGGTCAGTTCTCTTGGGTTCCGCGGTCTGCCTCGGCGGTGGCCAGGTTCCGAATATCCCCGATGACTCGTGATGGTGCAGGTCGGACAATGTCACCGTGTTAGAAGAGCGGTGCGTGTGTTGTCGTGGGATCGCTGCGAGGAGTGGGGTGGGATACCTGACGGCTGCCGTGGTCCCTTCACGTATGAAGAAACCGATATCGCAGTTGCACCAATCCGTTGATGCACTTTGGATTATAAGCCGTTAACCCGACCCGTCAAGCGAGGATCGACTACGGTTGTCTTGGTCAACTATTAACCTACTTGTTACATCGACGCTTGACCGGCTCGGAGACGGGCAAAGTGAGCGATGTTCGCACCGACGCAAACGATCAATCGCTGCGAATCAGCGAGCCGCTGCAACTGTTACAACCGGATCCGCTTCCGATTTCCAGACTATTCCACCAGGGCGGTGCATGATGTTAGGTCCTGTCACTACTGCCATCTGCACCGTGATTGTCGGGATGTCGTTGTCGCCCCAAGACGCGGCGGATCTGAAACCCGTCCCTGGCGTGGTCGTGGCCCATTCACCGGCGAAAACCAAGCAATACATCGGCTCGCCCTCGATCGCGGTTCTTCCGAACGGGCATTACGTCGTCTCACATGACTTCTTTGGTCCTGGCTCGACACGGGATGTCACGCAGGTGTTCGCATCCGCCGACCAGGGGAAAACGTGGGCGAAACGAGCGACAATTTCGGGGCAATGGTGGTCAACGTTATTTGTTCACAACAACACGCTCTACCTGATGGGCGTGACGAAGGAGTACGGTTTTGCGGTGATTCGGAGATCAACGGACGATGGGAAAACATGGACAGACCCGAAGGGTGCTGAAACTGGACTTCTGCACGATCAAGGGATGTATCATTGCGCTCCGGTGCCGGTGGTCATTCACAACGGACGGCTCTGGCGGGCGATGGAAGACTACGCGGGGCCGAAGTGGGGGTCGTTCAGCAGTTTCATGATGTCCGCCCCAGTTGATGCGGATTTACTCAAGGCGTCCAGTTGGACGAGTAGCAATCGGCTGCCACGAAACACGGACTGGCTCGGCAAGAAATTCGGCGGGTGGCTCGAAGGCAACGCGGTCGTGGCACCGGACGGTTCGATGGTAAACATCTTGCGGGCGGACTTTCAAGCACACCCCGAGAAGGCCGCGATGGTGCGCGTCAGCGCCGATGGCAAAACCTCGACATTTGATCCCGATAAGGACTTCATCGACTTCCCTGGCGGGTGCAAGAAATTCACTATCCGCTACGATGCCAAGAGCCGAAAATACTGGACGCTAGCGAACTTCGTTCCGGTCGAGTTTCAGACTGAGAACGTCGGGCGGACGCGAAACACGCTTGCTCTTTGCTGCTCTAGTGACCTCAAAACCTGGGATGTCCGCAAAACGATCTTGCAACACGCCGACACCAAGTCCCACGGCTTCCAGTACGTAGACTGGCTGTTCACTGGTGACGATTTGATCGCCGCGGTCCGCACCGCGTTCGATGAACCCGACGGAACCCAGGGCCACAATTCGCACGACGCGAACTACCTGACGTTCCACCGCATCGCCGGATTTCGTACCGCAAAGTAATCCCACTCCTCTTCCTCATACCGTTGCAGGTTCATTGTGCCCACTCCCTGGACTCGCCCGTTGCGTGGAATTGTCGTCCCGTTGGTAACGCCGCTGATCGAACCGAACCGGCTCGATCTCGCGGGGTTAGAACGGCTAATCGAACACGTCATTAAAGGCGGCGTTAACGCGATCTTCGTGCTTGGCACAACGGGCGAAGGCCCACTACTGGACGAGCCGCTCCGGTACGAATTGGTGTCCAAGGTCTGCTCACAAGTGCGGGGCCGCGTGCCGGTGTTGGTGGGGATCACCGATACGGTTCTCGCGTCAGCGGTGCGGCTGACGGCCCACGCAGCGGAGGCCGGGGCATCTGCCGTGGTCACTTCGGCACCCTATTACTTGAAGCCGGGGCAACCCGAACTCGCGCGGTTTGTGACGGCCCTGGCCGATCGAGTGGCACTCCCGCTGTTTCTGTACAACATGCCCGGCCACACCCGCGTCACGTTCGGCCCGGACGTGATTCGCCAAGCGTTGCAGCACCCGAACATCGTTGGCCTCAAAGATAGCTCGGGGGAGATGAGCTACATTCACGCGGCCCGTCGGCTAATCGCACCTCGATCGGACTGGAGCTTGCTCGTCGGCCCGGAACATCTCACTGCGGAAACGGTGCTGTTCGGCGGGCACGGCGGCGTGAACGGCGGTGCGAATGCGTGGCCCGAATTGTTCGTGAACTTGTATCAAGCGGCATCAACTGGTGACCTGTCTCGAACCAACGCACTCCAACAACAACTGCTCGACTTCGGACGGATTTATCAAATCGGGCAACACGAATCTGCCGTCATCAAAGGGCTGAAGTGTGCGCTAGCTTGTCTGGGTATTTGTAGTGACGTGATGACCGAACCGTTTGATCGCTTCCACGAACGGGAGCGAAGTGAAGTGATGACGATTTTGAAGAGTTGCGGTTTATTAAAATCGTGACTGACACAGTCAGAATGAACGCCAAGTCGCTTGGCGTTCATTCCAAATTCGGGTTTGTTCTCACTCTTCGGAGCAGCACTTTTTCTTCGTTTGCACGGTCGTGGTTTGTGCAGCGGAGATGGTCATGCTACCGGCACAAGCACCAAGTGCTTCGCTTGTTGCGGGACATTCAGTGGCTTCGGCACAGCACGATACATCGGCCACTGGGCAGGTTGCTGCCGCAGATTTCGAGCAGCATGAGCCGCCTTCCGACGTTGTCAACCCGGCGGCATCCGTGACGGCGTTCAGACCGGGAATACTTCCCGTGCTGGCGTACACGCCGATCAAGGTCACGAGAATCGCCGCAGCGATCCCAGCAAGGATTTTTGTCGTCATTCCCGATACTCCGATTGAAAAGAACATTGCGAGACACCGGGCGAAACAATTTCGCCCGGTAGTTAGTCTAGTCGAGAACCTGTGCATTACACAAATGCTAAACGGTAAAAAGTCGGAACAACGGATCGTCCGACTTTTTACCGTTGCTGCTTCAACCTACTTGCTCAGACAGCACGACGACCCAGTTTCGCAGCATGGCGAGCCGGGGTAGCAACAATCTGCTGCCGGCGCAACGGCCTCTGCGGGACAGCACGACGCACCCGGCACGCAGCAAGGCGAACCCGGATAACAGCAATCACCGCTGGCTGCCGTAACTGGCGCGTTCACGCGGCCAGCCGTTGCGGAAACGTAGCCGATCGTACTGAGAGCCGCAACCGCAAGCACGCCTGCAAACAATTTAGTCAACATGGTCAAACTCCAGAGAATAAGTGTAAAACGTTGGAAAGCAGTATCGCCCGTCAACGTTGCACTTAACACCGAAGGACGTGGTGCGCGTACAGGCGCATCGCAGTGGTCAGGAACGGTAAGTCGCAGACACTATGCTCATCCAACGCCGATTCGGCATTGGCGGAGACCGAAGGAAGATCGAGCAAACCAACAGTACGGTCTTGCTCCCAGAAAGTCAGTGCTTGGATGATTTCAAACGATATTGTTGAAACTGGAGTTGCCGGTTCAAGGATGATGCCTGTGCAAGGGCAACGAACCGGGGTCTTGGGCTTTGAACCGCTTTTCGGGTCAGTGGATTGCTCGGATTTGGCATGGCAGAGCGGGCACTGATACATCGACTCGTGGTTAAGAATTGTCACACAGGGTGGCGTTTCTGGTTTGACTAAGTTACAGACCGGCCCACAACAGCAGAGCGATGGCCCTACGATTTGAAACAGTCCGATTAAGCAGGCCAGCAACACTTGCACGTCGAGCTTCCTCATGGATGACAATATCTTATACCACGTTTGCACCGACCTGTTACAGAGCATTCTTAATTTCGGATTTCCGATTGCAGTTCTGGATGGAAAACCGAAAACAACTGAACACGGAATCGCTGATAACTGAAATCGCAACACTATGACGCCACACTTTGACCCCTTGCAACTGATTGTGCCGCGTCGCAAGATCACCGGCATCTCGGCCACGTTGTTGCCCTACACCGACGCACATCAGAGCGACTGGCCGGGCTTCACGCAACTCCTCACGCGAACAGCGGACGCGGGGTTAATGCCTGCGGTCAACATGGACACCGGGTACGGCAACCTGCTCACACTTGCGGAACGGGCGAACGTTTTGGACGCCACCCGATCCGCGCTCGGGAATCGTCCCTTCGTGGCCGGGGCATTCGTGGCGGACAAGCCGGGGGCAATGTTTGACCTCGACGGTTATTGCCGTTCGATGGAACCGATCCTTAGTCGTGGCGGGGTGCCGGTCATTGTTCAATCGTTCGGTCTCACCGGGCAACCGGATGCGGAGATCATCGCGGCGTATGAACAACTGGGGAAGCATTGCGATCAGTTCATCGCCTTTGAACTCGGCACGATGTTCGCGCCGTTTGGCAGAATCTATAGCCTCGAATTGTTCCGGGCATTACTCGGCGTAAAAGCCTGCGTCGGGGCCAAACACTCGTCGCTACGGCGCGACTTGGAATGGCAACGCCTCGTGGTGCGGAACGAAGTCCGACCGGATTTCAAAGTCTTCACCGGGAACGATCTGGCCATCGACATGGTGATGTACGGCAGCGATTACTTGCTCGGATTAAGCACCTTTGCACCGGACTTGTTTGCCAAGCGCGACAGGTATTGGGAACAAGGCGACCCGCAGTTTTACGAGTTGAACGACCTGTTGCAGTACCTCGGTTGCTTCGCCTTCCGCGACCCGGTGCCGGCGTACAAACACACCGCCGCGATGTTGCTGAAACTGCGTGGGTGGATCGCGTCCAACGAAACCCATCCCAACAGTCCGCGTCGTCCGGAATCGGACATCGGAGTGCTTGAGGCAATGCAGCGGCGGCTGGCAGAATTTGAATCGGTGGATTAAAACTTTCTGCACCGACAAAAGCCCACGAACGATCGTTCGTGGGCTTTCTTTGCTTCACTTCACTTCTTGGCCATCTCCCACAGCAACTTCAACGCTTGCCCGCCGACGTTCATCAGTTGACTGAATACCCGCTTGGTTTGGTCGGAGGAGGCTTCGGCGTGGAGCGTGCGGAGCAGGCTGACGCCGCGGGCGTCCCCCAGTTGCGTGGCGACGGTAGCGAGCAGTTCGTCGCGGACGCCGAGTTCTTTGCCCACGATTGTGCAGACGGGAACGACATCGAATACACGAGTGCTAAATTGCTCCTTCGCGGCCATCATCGCTTCACGGATGCTCTCTTCTTTCGGGCGTGAGCCGGTCGGCCAGTTGTACGGCGGTGCCCACTCCATTGCGGGGGACAATAAGTCGATGTGCGAGATGACGGCGATCACCGGCGGCATTTTGAGGTTCGGGAACGCCAACAACCCCGATCGAACGCGGTCCAGGAAGTCCACCTCCGGCTTCCGCGCCGCCGACCGTGCGGGGACGACGACCAACATCAGGTCGGCAATCTTGGCCGCGTCCACGGCGACTTTCACGTCATCCTCGGTTGGCCCTTCGTTGCCGAACCCGGCGGTGTCGATCAAGGTGAACGTGGGCAAGTTTGGTTGCTGCAATGTGTAACGCACGTGCCCGGCGGTCAGCGGTAGCACATCCGTGGCGGCCCGTTGTTCGCCGAGTAGGGCGTTCACCAAGCTCGATTTCCCTGCCTTCACCGGACCGACAATGGCAATTGTAACGGGCGGTGGTGCCGTGGTTGGGGTCGGCGGCGGGGCGGCAGCACCTTCGATATTCCTGCGGCTATTGGGGTCATGCTCTTCCAACAGTTCGCGGTACCGTTTCGCGCCGACTTTCAGCCGGCCGCTGTTCAGTTCAATCAGGTAACGCCCCAGTTGGCGGAGGAAGACGATTTGAAACCAGAGCAGGATGTTTTGTTGAACGCCCTTCGTCGCCGGTCCCATCGCCCCCTTCGTGACGGCGACTTGCAGCCCCGTCGTGATCGGGTTCATGACCGCCGACACCGCCCAATACAGGTTGCGCAGGCGGGGGTACCAGTCGGTGGCTTGATCGACCACGGTCCGGATTCGCATCATGTCGCGGATGCTGAGGATGTGACTGCCCGGCACGAATTCGTCCACGGTTCGCGTAAGGTCCACGGTGACGAGTTCCCCACACGCCAGGATTTCCGGCAGCGTCAGGTGCCCGAACGGGTCTACCGCGTTGGGCTTGTAAATCCGCGAGACTTCAAGGGCGAGTTCCTGCGCCATCGTGGCGTAAAGACTGAGTTCGGTCATGTCTTTCGGGCTAAGCGGTTTTAGCGCGGTAATGCGGCTCTCGACGACTTTCCACGCCTGCTTGTCGCGGTCGGTCCAGTAGCCCGGCAGGGGTTCGGTTTCCGTTGACGGAAGCGGTTGGCGCAGGCGGCGCGTCCAGTACCACGCCAAGCCGTAGGACGCGAGCAGGCAGGCCGCCATCGGCCAGTACGCGATGAACGACCAGCCCCGATCCCAGAGGTGGTACAACCCAACCCCGACCAGGAACACGACCGGGATCAACACTAGCGTCACGACGATGGCAATCCGGAGCTTGATCGGTCGCGGGGTGATCATGATTTCTCGCTCCACGCCTTTTCAGCGGCGGTGAACTGGTCGTGGTAAAGCTTCTTCAACATCGCGGCACTCGGGACGTGGCCATCGTGAGCCGCCTGGTGGTACTCGCAGAACGCCCGGCCCAAGGCATACGTCGCCCGACCTGCCAGCGCGGCACCAGCCGGCGCGCCGATGACCGGAATGAACTTCACCAACTCCCGCAACGCCTGTTGGGCGATCAGCCCGATGCCGATCCGCTTGGCGGCATCGAGAAACTGCTTAGCACTGAGCGGCTCCCCGTAGAGCGTGGCGAGTTCGTGGATCATGCGGGCTTGGATGCCGGGCAGAATCAGCAGGTCCAGGAACGGCACGGGCATCGCCCCGGCGGTCGCGGCCAACGTGCTGTAGCCCAAAATCACTGGCTCGGCGTGCTTCAGGTGCAACGCCTTCAGCACGTTGCTAATCTCGGCGACGCGGCCAAACGTCGTCCGGTACGCCGCAGGCAACAAGTTCAACAAAACCAGTCGCAACGCCGCGCCGCCGTAGGTCGAATCGGTGAAGCCTTCCTCCGGCTTGGTCAGGTCCACCGGAACAATGCGATCGACCAAGCCAGCGAACTGCTTGGTTTGTTCCTTAACTAAGCGCAAAAGATTTTCCGGCACCCCCACGAGGGCCGTGACCGCCGGCGGCTCACCGATTGGCGCTGCCAACGGGTCGAACGGGTACGGCTGGGGGTGCTGCTGTTGCGGCATCGCTTCGTGCAAGCACGTCAGGACTAGCACGATGGGCCGGGAGAGCTTGGCTTGGCGAATCTTCGCTAGCGCGTCCCGGACGTTGCCGTGAGTGAAATCGGTCACGCGACAAGTCACAATAATGAGGTGAGCTTGGGAATCAAATTGGTTCAAGTCATCGGCAGGATCGTACCCCGGTTCATCGACGCCGCAAGTGTCCAGGAAGGTCATCACCGGGGCGACTTCGGTCGGGAATGGGTAGATGCGCGAAGTCCGGGTGCAGGGTCGGAATCCGCTGCCAATGACGGTGTCGTCCTCGCCGGTCAAGTACCGCACCAGCGACGTTTTGCCCGATTGCGTTTTACCGAACAACCAAAACATCGGAGCGGGCGCCTTCAACCGCAACTCCGCGAGTTCGGCTTCCAAGTTCGGCGGGGCCGCGTTCGGCTTCAACAATTGGCGAACCGATTTCCACACGTGGCGAACTCGCGCCCCCCGCTCATGCGTCTCACTCATTCTTACTCCAAGCGACTTCGGGTGATGACTCCAACACTGGTAGTGGCCAGCAATTCACATTCCGCATTTTCACCATTGACGGCGTGCCTGCTTGGGTGGTATCTCAGGTCATGGCATCCGTTCCGTTAGGTCCATTTCGCATCTTCCGCGACGCTCTCGATAGCCCCGAACCGGCTGAGAGCGACGACGCGGTTGCGTTGGAATCTCTGGACCCGCAAAAACTCGTCTCTCAAGAACTTCTCCGCCCGCTGTGCGTGAAGCCCGCGTCGCGCGAACTCGAACCGTACTCGCGGGCGTGGTTTGAAGAACTCGAAATTAAGCGGTACGCCCCACACGGCGGGTGGATTCGCCGCACGTTAGAGTTCACGCGGCACGCCAACGAGACACTCCTGATGTTCGGCCCTGGCGCGGGTACGGATGCTCTCCAGTACCAACGCCACGGAACCGCAGTCACAATTTGCGCAACTCCAGCCGATCACCCGGCGCTGATTCGGCGCAACTTTGAAC
>JAYVXO010000133.1:0-16394 GCA_043785105.1 Fimbriiglobus sp. | reverse complement strand
CGAGGGCGTCCCAAACTGGCCCGACCATAGCCGATTCTGGCAGATCGTTGACAAGCACAAAGTGGAAATCTTCTATGCTGCCCCGACCGCATTGCGATCATTGATGCGTGAGGGCGACGATTATGTGACAAGCACGTCACGTCGTTCGTTGAAGCTGTTGGGAAGTGTTGGCGAGCCCATAAACCCCGAGGCATGGGATTGGTACCACCGCGTCGTTGGAGAACGCCGTTGTCCGATCGTCGATACGTGGTGGCAGACCGAAACCGGCGCGATCATGATCGCGCCGTTGCCCGGTGCCACCCCGACGAAACCCGGCAGCGCCACAAAGCCGTTGCCCGGCATTAGCGTGGATGTTGTCGATAAGCAGGGCAACCCAGTCCCGGCGAACGCAGGCGGGTTCCTCGTCATCAAGCGCCCGTGGCCGAGCATGATGCGGACCATCTACGGTGATGATGAACGCTACAAGGCGACGTACTGGAGCAACTACCCCGGCATCTACTTCACCGCCGATGGTGCGCGAAAAGATGAAGACGGTTACATCTGGATCATGGGTCGCGTTGATGACGTGCTGAACGTTTCGGGGCACCGCCTGAGCACGATGGAAGTGGAAAGTGCGTTGGTGAACCACCCCAAAGTGGCCGAGGCCGCCGTGGTGGGACGCCCGGACGATTTGAAGGGGGAAGCGATTGTCTGCTTCGTCACCCTTCGCCAAGGCCACGCGCCAATCGAGGAATTGAAAGCCGAATTGAAGAGCCACGTGACCAAGGAAATCGGTGCCCTAGCCCGACCAGATGAAATCAAATTCACTGAGACGCTGCCCAAGACCCGCTCCGGCAAAATCATGCGGCGGCTGCTCCGCGACATCGCCGCAGGCAAGGTCAGCACCTCCGACACGACGACGCTGGAAGATTACAGCATCCTGGCGAAGCTCCGCGAAGAAGACGAGTGATCCCGATAGAATCGCAGTATGACATCGCTTCAAACTCTGCTGTTCCGCTTCGCTCCTAAGCCGGCGGATGCGACTTGGGAGTTGGCTGCCGAATCCATCGCGGTGAAGATTCGTTGGTTCGGGCTGGTCGTCGGCGGGTTGGTGGCCAACTTCGGGTCCGTGAACTCCGGTCAGGTGGCACTCAACTTGATCCTCACGCTCGGGTTCGTGTTCACCGCGATTGATACCGTCGTGTTCCTGTGCGGACGAGTGTTCCTGCGGGACTTCCCGCTCGGCATCTCCGCGATGGAAGCGCTGTTCATCGGGTTGCTGTGTTACTTTGAATCTGGCACCGAAAGCCCGTTTCGCTTCTACTACTTATTGTCGCTCACCTGCTGTGCGATTCGGTACTCGCCGCGAACGACGTTCGCCACGTGCGGGTTGGATTGCCTGAGTTACGGGTTGTTGTTCATTGCGGAACCGCCGGCGCGACGGGAACCGTACCTGTTTTTGCTCACCCTCGTCATCCTCATTTGGGTGACATGGGCGGCGGGGGCGATGGCGCGATTGCTGAAGCGAGCCGGTGAGGAACTGCGTGAACTCAACGCCGCACTCCGCGAGAACCAAGCCCAACTCGAAAGCCGCATCACCGAGCGCACGCTCGAACTGGAAGAATCCCAAGCCCAGGTTTTGCACCAAGAAAAGATGGCCGGTTTCGGCTTACTCGCAGCGGGGATTGCCCACGAAGTGGGCAATCCGCTCACGTCGATCAGCAGTATTGTCCAAATGCTCGAACGCCGCGACTTGGACACGTACACCCGCCAAAAACTACAACTCGTGACGACTGAATTGGCCCGCATTCAGGCCATCTTGCGCGAACTCATTCAGTTCAGCCGGCCGGCCAATGCGGAACGCGGACGGGTCGCCGTTCAGGATGTGATTGACGAAGCGTTGCGAATTGCCAAGTTCTACAAGGGCGGCAAGAACCGGCAGATCATCGCCGTGATCGCCGATGATCTGCCACCACTCCACGGCGTCCGCGATCAATACGTCCAAGTCGTTTTCAACCTCGTGTTGAATGCCATCGACGCAACGGGGAAGGGGGGGCGCATCGAAGTGACCGCAAGCCGTGATGGCGACCAACTGCGACTCGCCGTCAGTGATAACGGCAGTGGGATCGCACCCGAACATTTACCGCGACTGTTCCGCCCGTATTTCACCACCAAGAATCATGGCACCGGATTGGGGCTGTTTGTGATTCGTCGCATCGTCGAGAGTGACCACGGCACCGTGATGGTGGAGTCCGAACCAGGACGCGGGACGACGTTCAACGTGATGTTGCCGATCGTTACCCCCAAAGCTGCGGTTGCGGTTAACCACAAATAACACGAATCAGACGAATCAATCCAAGCAGATGAAATTGTCGAGAACAGGTAAGCTCACCGTCGGTCGATATACACAATTTCAACGATCTTGATTTCATTCGTGATATTCGTGTGATTCGTGGTGGTGAATTCGGGTCAAAGGGGTTCATTGATGTCATCACGCATACCGTCACCATCTGCCTCGGTCCTTGTCGTTGATGACGAGCCGATCATCCGCGAGACGCTTGCCGAATTCCTGCAACAGGAAGGCTTCACCGTCGTCACTTGCGCGACCGGCGAAGGGGCAGTTGAACGCGCCGGGCTGCAAAAGTTCGACCTCGTGTTGTGCGATGTGAACCTGCCGGGGTTGGACGGGATCGAAGTCTTGGAACGGATCACGACGCGGTGCCCGGAGACGTTTGTGATCCTCATCACCGCGTATGCCACAGTCGAAACCGCCGTCGAGGCGTTTCAGCGCGGTGCCCACGACTACCTCATGAAGCCGATCATCTTGCACGAAGTGCTCAGCAAGATTCGCCGTCTATTGCAAACCCGCGATTTGTTCCGAGAGAACCAATGGCTACGCCGCGAATTGAACCGCGATGCGGAGTCCGGCGAAATGGTCCTCGGTCAAAGCTTGGTGATGAAGCAGAGCCTGGAACTGGCACGCAAAGTGGGGCCGACGCCATCAACGGTGCTGATCCTTGGGGAAAGCGGCACCGGCAAGGAACTGATGGCACGGGCCATCCACCGCTTCGCCCAAGCCGCCAAGCCGAACGACGGGCGGTTCCTGGCGATCAACTGTGCGGCGATCCCGGCGGACTTGCTGGAAAATCAACTGTTCGGCCACCGCAAAGGTTCGTTCACCGGCGCGGACCGGGATACCGACGGGTTGTTCGTTCACGCCGGTCGGGGGACGGTTTTTCTCGACGAAGTCGGCGAGCTTCCACTGAGTACCCAGGCCAAACTGTTGCGGGCGATTGAGCAGAAAGAAATCTTCCCAGTTGGTGCCGACGAGCCGGTCAAAGTCGAGGCGCGGATTCTTGCGGCTACGAACAAAGACTTGCAGAAGGAAACCTCCACGGGACGCTTTCGGGAAGACCTCTTCTACCGCCTCAACGTGTTCTCGATCACACTTCCCCCATTGCGAAGTCGCCGCGAGGACATCCCGGAACTCGTGGATTTCCTACTCGCCAAACACGCCCGCACGATGGGTAAGAAGTTCACCGGCGTGACCCACGAAGCCATGCAACTCCTGCTGACCCACCCCTGGAAGGGGAACGTCCGCGAGTTAGACAACGCCTTGCAACGGGCCATCATTCTGGGCGACGGTCCCTTGGTCACGGCAGAAGATTTGCCACCGGACATCGCGCCACAACCGGCAGACCCGTTTGGAATCGACGACCTCGACGAAGCGGTGAAGCGCTTCGAGAAACTTCACATCGAACGCCTACTTCGCACCCACACGGATAAGCGCGAAGTGGCGAAAAAGCTCGACATTGGACTCAGTTCCCTGTACCGCAAGATCGAGCAATATGGGATCCGCATCGACGAAACACGAGCATAAGTTTGCTTCAGTCACAAAATGACGCCATTACCGCCCACCGCACCTTAAAATCTGATCTTAATTCTATTTTTAGCGTCGCACTTCTGCTACTTCACGGACACACTGCAACTACGACTGACTTCACGATTTCGTGAAAGCTGAGGAAATTCGTGTAACGAATTGGCTGTAGCTGGCAATTGAAGGTAGTTCGCAGAATCTGTTCGACAGGAGTGACCATGCCTCAGATTCACGATTCCCCGCCCTCTACCGCCGACCCCGACCCGGTCCGGGTTGCGTTGACTGACCCGAAGGTGTTGGGCGATTTGTTGCGACACGCGAAGAACTGCTTTCGGAAAATGAGCGGTCAAACCACACGGACCCAGTTGACACAAGATGCCGACGACGTTGTTTGTGAAGTGATCCGAAAGGCACTCGAAAAGGCGGCGCGTTTCGATCCGAGCCGTGGAACATCAGCGATAAGCTGGGTTCACGGGTTCATTGGATTCGAGGTGCAGAAGCGTGTCGGACGACCGCATAAAGATCGTGCTGCTGGCGGCGATGAGGAATTGATAGCGAACATACACACGTCGCAGCAAGTATCCATTGACGATCTCATTCTGCAAGAACGACGATCGCAAGTGAAGTTGGTGTTAGCCAAAATGAAACCGAGAGACCGAGAACTATTGACGCTGAATTTCTTCGATGATCTAGACTCACACGAAATTGCTCAGCGTTTGCAGATTGCTCCAGGCACTTTTCGTGTGCGACTGATGCGAGCGAGAGACGCCTTCAAGGCACTTTTCGACCCGACCGATGAGGAGGGCCAATCGTGACCAACCGTGAACTCGATCAATGGACCGCAAAATATCTGGATGCATTCAACGTGTCCGATGTCCCCGCGATGGAACAGATTTGGGAAGTCGCCGGTCGTGAACCGCAACTCGAAACCGCGTTGCTGGAATTGCATGTCGCCTTGGAGGAAGAAGCCGAGGAACTTGAACAGCAAACCACTCAATCCGCGATCACGGCGGCGGTTGAACAGCACCTCCCGTCGGCGGAGATTGTTCGCCCCGGCAATGGCCCCGTGACGGTTGCGGACGTGGCGGACGAACTGTTTAGGCACGCGCCGGATCGACTCGGTGCTGACGCGCACGCATTGAATGATCGGCTCCGCGCTTCCCATGATCCGCTTCCGGAGAATCTGGGAATCACAAAGTTCGTGGCGTGGGCGGAGGGGAAGTTTGGTCCCGGTGCGATGGAGTATTGGAAGGCATTTCGGATCGCTGCTTTAGAGCTAGAGCAACGTCAGGGTACCAATACCGAGTATCAACTTGCTGCCCGGACCGCACCGAAGCCGGAGGATCGCAAGTGATGCCCATCCCTGATACGATCGCGCGGCTTCGCCAGGAACTGGGCGTGCCATTGGACCGCACAGTTCGTGGGCCAGTTTCGCTGAATCGGTTCTACGAAGAGTTGAATTTATTACATGTGGCTCTACCCGCTTTGACCTGTGGGACAGTCACGGAGTATTTGCAACGCAAACAATACGCAGTCGATGCCGTCGGTGAACCGACGGAAAAACTGGCGGGGTTCTTGTTCTTCGCGGGGCACGTGGGGTTGGCGTTTGTGAACGCGGATGACATCCTACCCCGCCGTCGATTCACGGCGGCCCACGAGTTGGGACATGCCGTGTTGCACCGGGATCGCATGGGGCGATACATTGCGGACACGGAGATCACGATGCGCGAAACCGACGACGCCACCGACGAGATTGAACGCGAGGCCAACCAGTTCGCGGCGGAATTGTTGATGCCTGTTGAAGTTTGCCACGCGAGGGCAGATGAACTTCGCCGGGAACACAATGCGTGCCCGCGTTTTGTGCTGGCGTATCGGTTAGCGTCGGAATTGTTGGTGAGCCGCGAGGCGATGCGGTACCGACTCAAAACATTGGGGGTGGGCGATGACGACTGACAGTGACGCCGTCCGCCGCTTCTTCAACAACTACGGCGGGACGGCGGTGGGTCATACTCCACCACAACCGAACGTGTTGCCTGAAACTGATGACGAGAAGCCGGAAACGATTGACCGAAACATCGAACGCGCCGAAGCAGAATGGGTACCGATCACGGTGTCCGAAGCACCGGCAAAGGATGGCGAGTTCCCGCGTCGGTTCATTGATGGTTCCCAAGCGGGGCAACCCGTGTTGTGCGTCCGGTCATCGCACGGTTGGCCGATTCCACTGGTCCTGAGTGAAGTCGGCGCCGTGGCGTTGAAGAGCGTTGGCCGAGGTTTTGAGCGGGAATTTGTGGCGGTCGAACGGGTACTCTCGTTCGTCGCCGATCCGTTTCCGTGGGAAGAAATCGAAGCGCTCGCCACGGCACTAGCGAACGTCAGCGAGTTGAAACTGCGGGTGTTGCCCGCCAACCGGCCGCCGGAAAAACATAGCCCGTTCGACTACGAAATCATGCGAACGCAAGCCCGGTCCCGCGCCCAACAGGAGATGACGACGCTGGAGCGTCTAGCACTCGCGGTGGATCGTACCGTGCCCACTCTCGTAGATGGACCTCTTCACCGTGTGATGGGTCAACCCGATCCGAACAGCCCGCTCGTCATTGGTGTGGTGAAATCTCAATCCGCAGACTACTTGCATGAAGAAGGCTGGCGAACGTTGCTCGATCTGCGACCGGGGCAACGCACACCAATCTTCTTTTACGAAGGCTCGTGGGGCGATGGCGGGAAGTTCCGTGTGGCCTCGTGGTATCTCAAGCTGGCGGGCGGTCCACGGCTCGCACCGAACTGGGGGCACGTCCGAGTCGAAGTACCCTGGGGGCAGTTTGAACAGCAATTTCGCAGCGACTTCGGCTTCATCAACCGCCTGTCGCGTTGGCTGATTGACGCCCGGTGCCGCACCGAAAGTTATGCTCGGATGCCCGTTTCACTCGACCCCATCGTGCGGGCCGAAGACGCACTTAAGCCGTTATTCACCCCGTTACAAGTGCTTGTGAACCGCCTCTATCGCACAGCCGGCTTGTTCCGGAGGAACGAACTGTGATCGCTGAAGACAACATCCCGCTCGGTCGTGTAGCCGCGCCGCCCGAACATGAATCGACAAGTTCTTGCTTCTACTTTTGGGTGGACCGGAACCAAAGTGTGGAGCGGACCCAGATCGTCACGACCGAATCGCGGGTCGGCAACCGCCCGGACCCGGTGAAGTTTGTCGGCATCGTGCAAGAGGTGTATCGCCGGAGTCGCCAGAAGGACGTGAGTGAAGAAGCGGCCCGGTTTGACGGCCGCAGTGGTGAAAAGCTGATGTTCGATTCCGAAGGCGTGACCTACGCCGAAGTCGCCATCCTCCGCACCGACCCGGTTGCCCACACGCCGCCGACCGAGGAGAGCGAAGTGTTTCTAGCCACGGCTGCCGATGCGGCACGCGGCTACGGCATGGATCGCATGGGGCAGCGGTTGGACGTGGGGTTGCTACGCAACGGCGGAACGCAGTTTGCTGGCCGTGCGGCCATCGACCTCGACTTCCTGTTGGGGAAAAACGGCGGCCACCTGAACGTGAATGGCATCGCCGGGCTGGGCACGAAATCCACGTTGCTCCTCAGTATGAATTGGCTGCTGCTCCGCGAAGCACGACTCCAGAAAGAGAAGCGCCCCAGCGATACGAAGCGGTTGCAAGTGGTGCCAGTTGTGTTCAACGTGAAGAACTTCGACCTCTTCTTCATCGACCGTTGGAACACAGAGTTTCGCAAGAACGAAACGGACAATCGCCAGGATTGGCGCGGCATAGGTGTTGATGATCCGAAGCCGTTCGACAAGCCACAATTCTACGCTCCGCAAGCGAAGAACTTGGCGACGCCTGTGCCAACAGGCGGCCGCTCCACGGACGTGAAGCCGTACAGTTGGTCGCTCTCGGACATCATCGAGCGCGGGCTGTTCAAATTCTTGTTTTCCGAGGACGACATCGGCACTGCGAACCTCGGCGGCTTGGTCGGTGAAGTCGAAGAATGGCTGACAAGCGGGACCGTTGAAGACCCGAAACTGCGCACCTCCGATGACGCGCCGAAAACGTTCCACGAACTGCTCGACTGGTTCAAGGACAACAAGAATGAGAAAAGCTTCTTCGGGGATTTCCAGCTTGGCACCAAGGGCAGTTTCTTCCGTCGCTTGAAGTACGTCGTCATGGAAGGCGACGGGGTGTTGCGCCGCAAAGAGTCAAAGGGCAACCCGCTTGTAATCCCGTCGGGCGGCATCGAATCGCCACTTGTTGTGGACATCTACGGCATTCACCGCACGCCGTCGCTGCAGCGGTTCGTGGTCGCGGCGGTGTTCCACCAGATCATGCAGCATCAGACGGCGAAGCAAGTTCCGGGGTTGAAATACCTCATCACGCTGGACGAATTAAACCGCTTTGCCCCGAAGGATAGTTCGGACCCGATCACGCAACAGTTGGAAACCGTCGCGGCGGAAGGCCGGTCGCAGGGGATCATTTTGTTCGGCGCGCAACAACAAGCCAGCTTCGTGAAACCCCGCGTGATCGAGAATGCGGCAGTGCGGGCCGTCGGGCGCAGCGGCACGCTTGAACTCGGCGCGGAGGTCTGGAAGTTCCTCGGTCCCTCCGCCCGCAACGCGGCGTCGCAACTGCAACCCGATGAAAAACTTCTGTACCAACCCAGCTTCCGCGAACCGATGTTGGCCAAGATCCCGTTCCCACCGTTCGCGCTGAGCGAGAGCGACGCGGAGCCAGCGCAGATCACCGGCAACATGCCGAAGACGAACACCTACGTTGACGACCCGAACCCATTTTGATGTCGAGACAACCCATGAAAATCATACACTCGGCGGACTGGCACCTGTGTGACCGGCTTGGCCGACTCAACCGCACCGATGACTTGAAATGCCGCGTGGAGCGAGTGGCGGCGCTCTGCGACGAACACACCGCCGATGTCCTCATCGTCGCCGGGGACTTGTTCTACGAACAAGCAAGCCTTGACGACATCACGATGTCACTCAACCACATCCTAGAAGTCTTCAAGCCGTTCTTTGCACGCGGTGGGACATTGCTAGCGATCACGGGCAACCACGATAAAGATGCGCGCATCAATATGGTGCGAGCGGGGATGACATTGGCGATGCCCAATGTTGGCCGAGACGGTGTGCTACCCGGCGGAAGGATGTATCTCGTCAATAGCCGGGTCCGGACGACACTTGCCGGCGTGGGTGGAGATCGAGTGCAATTCGTGCTGGTACCGTACCCATTTGCCAGTCGTTACGACTTGTCCGCGACGGAATTTCGCAGCAAGGAGGAAGAGAATCGGTTGCTGCATTCCAAGGTTGCGGAGTGGGTGCAAAAGGTCTCGATACAGAGTGACTTCGATGTGTCACTGCCGACGGTGCTGGTGGCCCACTTGCATGTTCGTGGTGCTGAAGTTCACTCGCTTTACAAGATGGATGACCGCGACGACGTGCTGTTTAACTTTGCCGATCTCAACCCGATGTGGGCGTATGTGGCGCTCGGGCACATTCACAAGCCGCAGGCGGTCAACGGCCAAGCCAACGTGCGTTACCCCGGCAGCCTGGATCGGCTCGATTTCGGTGAAACCCACGACGAACATGGTGTGTTGCTGTTGGAGGTGAACGGATCAAACGCTGTCGAACCGATCCGGTTGCCGATCCCGGCGACGCCGTTTCACACCATCACGATCACTGATCCGGAAGCAGAATTACCACTGCTTGCGGCTACATATCCCGACCATGAAACCGCAATTGTGCGAATTACTGTGGCCCAACCACAGGGTGACATGAGCCGCGACGAGGTGACGCGGCAACTCCGCAAACTGTTTCCGCGATTGCACGAACTGAAGTGGGCCGATGCCGGTCGTGATGACTCAGGCGAAGCAACTCCGAAGTTCATACCACGCACTGGTTTCGAGACCACGATCCGCGATTACCTCGGCGAAAAATTGACCACGGACCCGGACAAAGATGCGATCCTGGCCCTTGCCGAGACATTCTTACACGACGCAGGTGACGTATGATCCCGAAATGTGTGACGCTCGAAAACTTCCTCAGCTTCGGCACGAAGACTGAAATCAAGTTCGACGACGATGAACCCCTTTGGGTACTCGGTGGCCCGAACGGCGTGGGCAAGTCGGCGGTGTTTGACGCGATCACGTACTGCTTGTTCGGCCAGCATCGCGGCGGCGTAACGGGCGTCGATCAACTCGTTCGCCACGGCGCGAACGGGTTCATGGTGTCGTTTCAATTCGAGTTTCAAGGCACCGACTACCGGGTGACGCGGAGTCGAATGGGCGCCCGCGCGACGCACTCCGTTGAGGAGTTCAAACCCGTCACGAATGACTGGAAGCGGGTGCCGAATGTCAACCTGGTTGCGGACGTGAAGTCGTGGACCGAGCGGACGCTCGGGTTGCCTTACGAAGCGTTCTGCGCCTCGGTGCTGTTGCGCCAAGGCAAGTCGGACGCCATCATCACTGCCGGGGGTACGGAGCGGTTAAAGATCTTGAAGAAGATTATCGGCGCTGAGCGGTACGAGGAACTGTCGAAGCGTATTCATGACGCGACACGTGTTCGTGAACTCGCGCTCAAAACGTTGAAGCAGAAACGCGACGGGCTGGAAGCCATCACGGCGGACCAAATCGACGTAGCGAAAACTGATGCCGATACTGCAGAAACGGCACTCAAAACCGCCACGGAAGCTGTTGAGACCGCAACGAAATATTTGGAGTACGCAAGGTTGTGGTCGCACTCGTCGCCTAAAATGGACGATCTCGAAACCAAGATTCGAGCCGCCGACACTCGTCAGGTTGATGCGGTGCAAATTCGGGCGGACCATCAGCGACTGATCGAACTGTCTGGTGTGTTGCCAACATTGAACACGGTCCTACCACTCCGCGACGGACTTGGGGCCACGAAGCAAAGGCTCGACGATGTGACTACTCAACACGACGATGCGGCAACAAAATTGACGGTGCTTAACGAGCGGATCGAAAATAAACAAAGGGATGTCACAACTGAAACTACAGAGGCTGACGGGTTTGACAAGTCGATCAAGGAACTTCGCGCCGAGATTGCTCGAACCGAGAATATGAAAAAGTCAGCCGACGAGTTGGCGTTGATTGAGTCTGAGGTGCTGGGGTTTGATCCCAACCTTGATGCGTCATTGGCAACGACGGGCGCACATCTTGTTACAACCACGGCAGACGAACGGAAAGCCCGTGACGAACTTGCCAGTTGCAAATCTCAGTTGAAAACAGCGAAAATCGAGTGCGACAAGTATGCGAATCTTGAAGTTGGCGTGACCTGTTACGAGTGCGGCCAAGAAGTCACTGCCGAACACGCGGAGAAAGAGCGGGCGAGAACACTACGATTGTTTCAAGAACTGACACAAACCGTTAACGAAGTAGAAACGAACGCAAAAAACATAACGAACGATGTTTCGCAACTGAAGTCCGAACAAACGCGATTGACTAACGAGATTCAAAAACATGATCGGCTTCGCGTCAGGTCGAAAGATAAGCGACACGACTTGGAAGCGCTCGGCGGCATGGCGGATGTGACACAGCTTGCGGAACGATTGCTGACAATGTCCGCTGATGTGGCGCGGCATGAGTCGCTGCAAGTATCGTTACGTCAGAGATGCACGCTTGATGAAAGTGAATTGAAACGACTGGTACCGGAGTGCAAACAACTCACCAAAACGGTTACGCAACTGGCAGGACAGCGGGACACACACGAAAAACAACTGGCCGCAGACACAACGAAGCACGAAACGATGATCGAACAGCTTCCTGAAGCGTGGCGTGAAATCGCCACAAGTGAACTGATGAATCTCGAACATGAACAATTCAAACTGAACAAGTCGGGTGTCGCCGAACAGTATCGCCAGTTGGAACAGGATGCCGCACTACGGTCGGAATGGGTGAGGCAACTTGCCGACCATCACGAACGGACTTCGACGATACCTGATGACGCACGGCTGCCGGAGGCTACGGCTTTGAACACGGAACACGCAGCAAAACAATCCGTGAGGACTGCACAAACGCACTGGCAGAGTGTGCGGGATGCGCTGGCCGATTTAACTCGCAAAGCCGAGGAGTTCGATAAGTTGCGACAACGAGTTGTCACTGCGGAGACAGAACACGATCTACACAAAAAACTTGATGATTTACTGGGGAAGGGCGGCTTGCAACGGGAACTGGTTCGGGACGCGGAGGAGCACATTGTGCGGCTGGCGAACGACACGGTCGGCAATTTGTCGGAGGGCGATTTGTCCATCGAGTTGGACAAGTCGCAAAGCACCGACGACGAAGCGTTCGCAATCCGGATTCGCCGGGCCGACGACCCGACGCCGATTGCGGTGGACTACTTGTCCGGGAGCCAGAAGTTCCGCGTGGCGATTGCGGTGGCTCTCGCCATTGGGCGGTTTGCGTCCGGGCAAGCCAAGCCGTTGGAGTCGGTCATTATTGATGAGGGGTTCGGTAGCCTCGATAAGAACGGCCTGCGGGCAACTGCCGAGGAGTTAAATCGACTGAAGCAATACTTGCGGCGAATTGTCCTCGTCTCGCATCAAGAAGAGTTCACGGAGAACTTCCCGGTCGTCATTCAACTTTCCCACAGCGACACGGGCACTAATGCGGAGCCGGTGCGGCGGCGATGAGATGACAGTATTGCTGCATGAGGGCTTCCGCAATGACAACGGCATGACACTCCAGTTGTTGGCCGGGATCCCGATCGCCGCACCAACAGCCCAGCGGATGCCAGCCGCCTTCAGTGTCTTGCCAGAGTTGACTTAGAAGCCGATCACGATCGGGATGGGTTGCCAGCCAGTCGCGGAACTTGTTGATGCCATTAGCTTCTTTGACGAACGGGTTTGCTAACTCGTGCCGGTCTAATCCGCGTGGGTGGGCATGACCAACGTAGATAAAATGGGCGGCACGAATCGCCTTCGGGAATCGCACGCTAATCACGCGCATCGCGGCGACACCTTCGAGTCAATCGGCGAGTGAACTCGGTTGTTGTACGGGTCACTCATCGTTTGCCGGTAACACCAGTTGGCAGCAACCCAGGTCCAGCAATTCTTTCGGTACGCCGGCCTCGATGACTTCGTGCAGAACGCCATCACAGAGCGAATAGATCACGAACCGCCCTTGCTTCTGACCATGAATTAATTGGGCACTTTTTAAGACCGTGAGGTGGTGCGAGACGTTGAGCGGGGGGATTTTGAGGGCGTCGATAATTTGCGTGACGTTCAACGGGCCATCGGATAAGAGCCGGACGATCTGCAAACGTTCCGGTGCGGCGAGCGCGGAAAGCAGTTCGGCACACCGTTGCGGTTGGAGGGGGTCTTTCTTCGCCACGCATCACCTACAACATGATTCAAAACTGTGGCCTGTCGTTGCGAAGTGATCCTACAAAATGATGCGAATAACTCTAGCTATCCGAAGTGGTCGAAGCCGGGGTTGAACCGGCGACCTAGCGATTTTCAGTCGCTCGCTCTACCAACTGAGCTATTCGACCAACGAGTTGTTTTTATAGGGCGGTATTCGTGATGCGTCAACGGCGATCCGCTGCCGAATTCTTGAAACCGCCAGTCGGCCTCGGACAAATCCAAGGACAACGCATTCTTCACCCAGGTTCGGGTGCAGTTGTACTTTCACGTCGGTCGCGGACACTTTTGTCCGCGACCCATCCAGGCGTATCAATTCTTGGCGGTCGTCGTCAGTTCCAGAGATAGGCGTTCGGCGTCGTCGGCGAGTTTGCGGACATCTTGGGTGATGCGCATGCTGCAGAACTTCGGCCCGCACATGCTGCAAAATTTCGCGCTTTTGAACACGTCCTGGGGAAGCGTTTCGTCGTGCATCCGCCGGGCGGTTTCGGGGTCGAGGGACAGTTCAAACTGGCGGTTCCAATCGAACTCGAACCGGGCTTTGCTTAATTCGTCGTCGCGGTCGCGGGCGTTTTTACGACCGCGTGCAATGTCCCCGGCGTGGGCGGCAATCTTGTAAGCGATCACGCCTTGTCGCACGTCGTCCTTGTTGGGCAACCCGAGGTGTTCCTTCGGCGTCACGTAACAAAGCATCGCCGCGCCCGCTTCGGCAGCAATGGCCGCGCCGATGGCGCTGGTAATGTGGTCGTAGCCCGGTGCGATGTCGGTGACCAATGGGCCAAGCACGTAGAACGGGGCTTCGTGGCATTCCACCCGTTGCTTTTCGACGTTCATTTTGACGAGGTGCATCGGGATGTGGCCGGGGCCTTCGACCATGACTTGGCAGCCGTGTCCCCAGGCTTTCAGCGTCAGTTCGCCGAGCGTTTTTAACTCGGAGAATTGGGCGGCATCGTTCGCATCCGCAAGGCAACCGGGGCGAAGGCCGTCACCGAGGCTGAAAGTCACGTCGTAGGCACGCATGATTTCGCAGAGTTCGTCGAAGTGCGTGTACCACGGGTTTTGTTGGTGATGGGCGACCATCCAACCGGCCATCAACGCCCCGCCCCGGCTGACGATGCCAGTGATGCGATCGCGGGTCAGGGGAACGTGTTCGATCAGCACGCCGGCGTGGATCGTCATGTAATCGACGCCCTGTTTCGCTTGGTGTTCGACCATGTCGAGCATCATGCGGGGCGTGATGTCTTTGGGTTCCTTCACTTGCTGAATCAGTTGGTAAATCGGCACGGTGCCGATCGGGACCGGCGAGGCGGCGATGAGTGCTTGCCGGATGCCGTCGATGTTGCCACCCGTCGAGAGGTCCATCACCGTGTCCGCGCCGAGGTGGACGGCCGTGTGGAGCTTTTCGAGTTCGTCATCGACTTTGCCAGTGACCGCAGAGTTACCGATGTTGGCGTTAATTTTGCACTTCGACGCAATGCCAATGCCCATCGGTTCCAGGCTGGTTTGCAAGTGGAAGATGTTCGCGGGGATTACCATGCGACCGCGTGCGACTTCGGCACGAATGAGGTCAGGTTCGAGGTCTTCCCGTTTAGCGACAAAGTGCATTTCTGGCGTGATCGTGCCAGCGCGGGCGGATTCCAGTTGTGTCATAGTCGTTTACAATCCCGGCCAGATTAGCGCGGGTTCTTCGATGAGGTAACGGTCATTGCCTCCCTACACCGGAGTATTCCGGTTCAGGTTCAAAGGGTGTGATCTCAGCCCACCGACCCACGGCGGGCACCCCTGGCAACATTCACTTTATACACGAACTTCCGATGTTTGCGAACTCGTATCGGAATTCGAGTTCTTAGAATCGGACGCCAACTGTGAACAACAATCGCAAATCTTGGATGTTACTCTTGGTCGGTGCGACGATGTCGGACCACGTGTAGGACCATTCGGTGCGGGCGCCGGTGAACAAAATCCACGAACCCATTGGGATTTCTGCATTGTAATGGGCACCGATGCGGAAGCTTTGGGCCTCGTGAGATTTTCGGACGTAGCTATCGGTGTTGCCAACTGGTACCAAATCGGCCCGCATCGTGCCCCACCGGCCACCCACATCCAGACCAACGCGGCTATTCCACCCCTGTTCATTCGGTAAGTAACCCGCACCGTTAAGCCACCAATCGCGGCCAATCGAGTAGTTCAAGCCGGTTCGAGTCAGTCCCCGTAATCGAACCGGATGAATCTGATCCGGGGTTTGAGCCGTCCCGTTACGCGGATCACCGGGGTTGGCCGGGTTGTTAAAGAGTGGCGCGCGGATGAAGGTATCGAACACCCGGTCTTCGGACGCGCCGTTGTAGGCATACATGATGCCCAAATCGACCACCCAGGCGGAATCGCCCGCTGGGTTCATGAACAGCGACCGTCCGCCGCCTTCGACCGCCCAACCGAAGCGGGTCGCCCCACTGAATTCCGGCCCACCACCCACAACCAGAACGGGTCCGGTTCGGGTGTAAAGTTCGTAAGTGACGGGGCCGTTCGCGCCCACCGGGCCGCAACAATTCGCGCCGACCGGGGACGCACCCGCCCACGGACTCTCGACCGACCCCTTCGGGTAGTTTTGCGTGGTCCCCAGGACGGTGCCGGGCGGTGCGGTCAACATGTTGACCGCACTCGCTTCCGTCGGCCCTCCCAGTAATGGGAGCGTGCCGCCCGAGGGTTGATTTCCGGTTCCACTGGCTCCGAGCGCCGGGCTACTTGGAAGTAAGCCCGACCCGGTTGACAGCGGTGCGGAGTTGGTTGGCACAGTTTGGGCGACGGCGGCGGAGGTTCCAACAACCCCGGCCAAAATCACCCCGAGTAGGATACGCTTTGCCGTCATCGGTGCCTCACCACTAGCGTCGGGCGCGGGATGCTCGAACGGAGTGAAAACCCCGACGATCCCGCTTCGTAGGTTTACATCGGCACAATGCCGCACCGATATTAGTGATTCTTCGGCTTGTATCGGCGAAACACGTCCATTCGGGTGGCTTCTTCCCAGTTTGGTTCAAGTTGCGTCATCCGCTATAAGAACTCAGTGAAGCTGAAGCATTTGGAGAACCTCATGGAACTGGTCGAACTGCGCGATCTCGATCAAGCCCGTTCGTACTTGTTACAGGGCCT
>JAYVXO010000132.1:0-5417 GCA_043785105.1 Fimbriiglobus sp. | reverse complement strand
ACACGACTGGGTCAGGTGTTGGGAAAGAAATTGAAGGGCAAGAAGAATTTAGCCTGACGTTCTCCGGTCCAAGCTGGAAGCGACAGTGGTTCCGTGATGCCGCAACTGTGCCACATGAGGTTTCAAAATCAGCGAACAAGTCTGTTCTCGAGCCATCGAAGCTAACGGGCAGTATGGAAGAAACTTTTGTTTCCCACCGTGGCCGTAACTTTCAATACAAATCGACACCACAACTCGATGGTCAAATTAGCAAATATGTACGAGTCGCATCGGGTGATTTGTCGATGGACAAGGAGTTTCCACCCTGTCCTCAATTTCCCGGAACGTTCTGGTACCCAGGCACACTTAAATTTGTGACGGAGAACCGATCCCGCGCCAAGTCTAAGGGGGTTGAAACGGTCGGCGGGTATCGCGCGGAAGTGTTCGAGTGGGTCGTGTCCGCAAAGGACGCCGACCTCGCTTTCCGTGGCACGAATCGAGTGACACGGGACGGAGGCGTGCTCCGGGTCTCGATTGCACCGAGTCTCGGTTACGCAATACTACGAATTGATAAAGTCGGTGTGTCGGGTCAAGTCGGAGCAGTCTTGGAGGCAAGCGATTTCAGCCAGGCGAACGGAATTCATTTACCAAGTCGTGCCAAGATTCAGTACTTCGATGAAAATGGCCCATCATTTGTGATTCAGTATCACATCAAAAAAATCGCAAACATTAACGAAGCCATTCCTGAAAGTGAATTTATCCTCGAACTCCCAATCGGAACTGAGGTTCAAGATGCCCGCGATGGGAAGAAGTCTACATTCTTTGAAGTGACTAAAGATAGCCCCATCCCGGAAGGGTTGAATACCATCGTGCTTCGTGAGGGGGATCGTCGCACCCCGTGGTTCCGCAGTTGGAAGGGGGCTGTCGCCATCGGGGTCGGGCTTGGGGTTATTGGGTTGCTCGTGCTTTTTGTTAGCAAGCGGGTCCAGGCACGGAGATTGGCATCATGAATTTGGGCTTCATCGTATTGACGGCACTCGTACTCACACCCAACCAGTCGGGCGGGTTATCAACCGACCGGCTGGACGAGTACGTGCAGAAAGTCCAAAACCGCCGCAACGCCTGCGGGCCAACGGCGGTGTGGTTCTGCTTGTACCAGTTCGGCATTCCCGCCGACCGGGATGACCTCTGTCGTGATGCCGAATTAGGCCCAGCGGGCACCAGTCTCAAAAAACTGCTGGAGTTGAGCGAGCAAAAGGGCCTCAAGCCGAACGCCATCAACAGCGTCAACAAAGACGTGCGACTGCTCCCGATCCCGTCCATTCTCGTCGTCGATGGCGCGCATTGTGTCGTGTACCTCGGGACCGTCGCGGACAGTGACGACGTTCACTACTACGAGCCGGCCACGAACCGCGTCTTGACCGCGCCGCGAGAAAAGGTCGAGCGGAACTGGTCCGGTGAAGCAATCGTTTTCAACCCAACCGCCTTAACGGCTGTCTCGTTCTACTCCATCGTCGCCGCGATCACAGCGATCGTCATTTCTGGCGGTGTGATCGTGCATCGCCTGTTTTGAATCTATCCAAACCTCACGTCGCTGGTTCGCCAAAGCTTGAGCCTATCTTGTCTGACTTTGCCACAGTAAGTCGCAAATTTATCCCGATTATCCTTAAGAGCGGCAAGATCGGAAGTCGAGTAATTCTACAGAACTGCGCGACTGTCGGTAATCTCGCCAAGCTTCGCTGAACTTGCTTCCGCCGGTCATTTAGGGATTGTGGTTAAGTCCGGGGGACTTGGCCACCACGAACGGCAGTCAAGCACGAGGGAATCCTATGAAAAGCGTCAAACTTCTATTCTCGGCCGCTACGGCGGTGGCATTCGTCGGCACGGCCTCGGCGCAACTGCCGGGGCTTGGTGCGGCCGCGCCGGATCCCACTGCGGTCCTCAACGGGGTCGTTCCACCGGCTCCGTTAGCACCCGGCATTGCCCCGCAGGCGGCGTTGCCGGGTGGACCCACGATTTGGTCGAAACTCGGGATTTCCCAGGATCAACAGGAATACTGTCGTCGCAAAACCTGCCGCACCCCGGCGGGGCAACTGATGAGCCGGATCATCGCGCCGATGTCAACGCTGACGGGCGGGATCATCCCGTCGTACTGCCCGTCGCTGCCAAGTATTGGGGAATTGAAAGACCCCGGCGCAATCGGTGCGGCATCGAAAGTCAAGATGGACCGGGCCGGCGCGGAAGAGCGAGTCAAAGCGGTGAAGTACCTCGCGTCGGTCGATTGTCACTACTGGCCCGAGGCCGAAGAAACGCTGATCGCCGCGCTACGGGCGGACCGGAATGAGTGCGTCCGGTACGAGGCCGCCGTGGCCTTCATGAACGGCTGTTGCTGCACCCCCAAAGTTGTGATGGCCCTCAGTATTACCGTGAGTTGCAGTTCACAAGACGGTCACCCTTCCGAGAAATCGGCACGGGTCCGCGCCGTAGCCGCTCATGCGCTGGACCGCTGCTTGTCCTGTGTTTCTTGTGAACCCGAACTCCCTCCGTTGGTGCCGCCTAAGGTAGACGACCGCAAGGAGAAAGGGACCGAAAAACAGCCCATCGAGCCGGGCAAGGGCGACGGAAAAGAGGACAAATCGAAGGTCTACAAACACGGCGACGCGGAATTCCCGAAGCAATACTACGCCTCGGTCAGCCAAGTTCCGCGTCAGCAGGTTGTCGCCATCGGACGCCGGGCGATGGCGATCGGAATGCAGATTGGTTACAACTTCAACGATTCGATCAACGCCACCGACTATGCCGCAGCGGGTCTGCCAACGGCGAGTGAGATTCAAACGATTGGGAAGCCGACAACACTCGTGGAACTCATGAGTTGGCGTGATTCGGGCGCGGCGATTGGGCAGCCGGTTCTCGCACCACCAACAGTGGTCCACACCGCAAGCGTGCCCACGATGGTTGCACCCGCACCGTCAGCACCCGCACCGAACTTTACGCTGAATGATCCGATTCCAAAATCAGTGCCAAACACCAAGACGCAGATGTTCGCCACCCCGCAACCGGCACCCGCACCGGCGCTGTTAACCGTCTCACAACCGAAACCTGTGACGGTGGTGAAGCCAGAAGTCACCAGCTTCAACACACCGATTGCCCCAAGTATTCCAACACCGGCACCGATCGTGAAATCGGTCCCAACGCCGGTTGTGACACCAACACCAGTCGCGGCTACACCAAAAGTCGCACCGCCAACGGTTTCGACTACGACACCAGCCGTCAAGTGGGCGCCTGCGATTTGGGCGCCAGCACAGGCGTCACCATCATCAACGGGAACGGTGCAATTGGAATCAGAAGCAATGCCCATTCCTAAAGTGACAACACCAACGTTCGACCCGATCCAAATCACCAAACCGATTCAGGTTCCCGTGTCTGTTGCGACGCCCGTGACCTCCGTGATGCCGAAGGTTGTCGAAGTGGTGACGCCCAAAGAAATCACCACACCAAAGCCTGTGGTAACGGTTCCCAGCATCCCCGTTGTGACCCCGGTGAGTAATCCAGTCCCGGCACCAGTCGTGTCGATTGTTGTTCCGGACGTGTCGCCGAAGCCACTGTCGATGAGCAGAACGACACGCCCGGTTACCGAACGCGGCGCACCGCAAAACCCCGTCACAACGGACGTTCTCGCTGTGCCATCAACACCCACGGCTCCAGTCGTAAAGCCGCTGCTGAAGATGCCACCAGAACCCGCCCCGCTGAATAGTGGCTACTTCCCTAGCAGCCGTTGATGCGAGCGGTTCGATCATCCCCCAACTTCCCCTCCGGCCTGTGCGGAGGGGTTGTTTCGTTACAACTTCTTCTTGCCACTGGTCACATACTTCGTGGGTTCGGTTTCGCCAACGGTGCGGAGCAATTCCATAACCAGATCGTCACTGGTTTTCCCTTCGGCTTGGGCTTGGAAGTTCGTCCCAAGCCGGTGGCGAAGCACGGGAATCGCGGCGCGCTTAATGTCGTCGATGGCCACGCTGAATCGACCATCCATTGCCGCGAACGCCTGGCCGGCCCGCACCAGATATTGCCCGGCCCGCACACCGGCGCCGAAGTCCACCATGCGCTTGATGAACTCCGGCGAGGTCGGGTCTTTCGGCCTGGAGGCGCGGACCAATTTCACCACGTATTCGGTCACGAAGTCGCTCACCGGCACACTCCGCACGAGCTTCTGCAAGTTCACGATGGCTTTGCCCGTTAGCACTTTGGTGAGTTCCGGCGCATCGTCCTTGGAGGTCATGCCGATGATTTTCTTCTCTTCATCCAGACTCGGGTAATCCACGAAGATGTTGAACATGAAGCGGTCGAGTTGGGCTTCCGGTAGGGGGTACGTGCCTTCTTGTTCGATCGGGTTTTGTGTGGCGATGACGAAGAACGGGTCCGGCAGTTTGTGCGTGTCATGCCCGGCACTCACTTGCCGTTCTTGCATCGCTTCCAGAAGTGCCGCTTGCGTCTTGGGCGGGGTGCGGTTGATTTCGTCCGCGAGTAAAATGTTCGTGAAGATCGGGCCGCGAACGAAGCGGAACTCCGCCCGGTTCTGCTCGTTCTGGTCCATGACCATCGTGCCGGTGATGTCCGACGGCATGAGGTCTGGGGTGAACTGCACCCGCTTGAACGACACGTCCAGAATCTGGGCGATGCTGCTCACCATCAGCGTTTTCGCCAACCCCGGTACGCCGACGAGCAAGCAATGGCCCCTGGTAAAAACCGCCGCCAAGATTTGTTCGATGACATCGTTCTGCCCCACCAACACCCGACGGAGTTGCTCCATCATCTGAGTCCGGGCCGTGGCAAACGACGTTAAGTAATCCGAGATTTTGTCAGCAGACACGCGGTCATCCCTCAGTAGGCCAAGTGTAACCGGAAACAGTATTGCGGCATTGTACCCATATTAGCCCGTGCCGAACGGGTATCCACAGAATAGTGGCTTGTTGTGCAATGGTCGCCTGTCGTCTAAAATGCCGACAAGTCATGCGAACATGGGGAGAAACGATGGACGTGCAATATTCACCAGCGATCCGAAGTTTGGCTGGTCGCTTCAATCAACTGGAAGCAATCACACCGAAGCTGAGCACTGCCGTTGCGGTGATGGCGGACCCGTCAGTCCACGCCGAGTGGGATCTCGTATTCGACGAACAGGGTCGGGAACTCTACCGCCTCTCACTTCTCGATACAACGGATCGGGTTTCAACAGACTTCACTTCGGAACAACTGAATGTCCCGCTCCATATGACGGTGCGTTTACACCGACTTTGCGGCGATCTCCTTCAAATCCGTAGTGATAAACAACATGCAGTGACTAGCAGGCTGCTGAAAAACGGTGTTGGCCTTTCGGCTTGTTCGTTTGCAGTGGCTTATTGATACTCTGGACCCGGCTCGTTTGAGCCGGGCGACCCATG
>JAYVXO010000131.1:0-5445 GCA_043785105.1 Fimbriiglobus sp. | reverse complement strand
GAGCGAGGGGTTCGGTCAACCCCTCGCTCGCGCGTCGGGCTAACAAAAACCTAGCGCTGTTACCAAGCGACACCAGAACGAGAACGATCATGGCGAAGGCAAAAGTAGCTCCGAAACCAGCGGCACCGAAGGCACGCAAGGCGACGGCCAAGCCCACGAACACCGGCACGGTGCGGGTCCGGATGTACCGCCAGGGGTTGGGCGATTGCTTCTTGTTGACCTTCACGCAAGGCAAAGCGAAGCCGTTCCACGTGCTGATTGATTGTGGCGTGATTCTGGGCACCAAAGACCCCGTGCCGAAGATGACCGCCGTGGTCAAAAGCCTGTTCAAGGAGACGGGTGGCAATGTGGATTTGCTCGTGGCCACCCATGAACACTGGGACCACATCTCCGCGTTCGAGCAAGTGCAAAGCGAGTTCGACAAGTTCACCTTCAAGACCGTCTGGCTGGCGTGGACCGAAGACCCCAAGAACGGCGTGGCGAAGCAACTCGAATCCGAACGCAAAGCCAAGGTTCATGCGCTGCACGTGGGTGTCCAACAGTTGCAACAAAAGTTAGCCGTCAGTCCGGCAACCGCAGCCGCGAAAGACCACGCGCAGGCGATGCTCGATCAAGCGGGACAAGTGTTGTCGTTCTTCGGGATCGACCCCCACGACAAGCCGTCGCCGGACGGCCTGGGTGTCGCCGGCGGCGGGGGTGACAAGACCCGTGCCGCACTGGACTACATTCGCAGCAAGAACCCGGATTACTGTAACCCCGGTGAGGTGAAGGATTTTCCGGACCTGCCGGGCGTGCGAATCTTCGTCCTCGGCCCGCCGAAGGATTTGGTACAGCTTCACAAGTCCGCGCCGACTACTAAAGGCAAAGAAGCCTACGAAGAGGAAAAGGCACTCGTCGGCGCGTTCATCGGCGCGCCCCTCGGCGCAACGGAGCGGGCCTTCTTCGCGGCGGCAGGTGCCTTTCCCGTTAAGGGGCTTTCAGACGAGACGGCTCACGAGTTGAACGAAGACGGTCTCCGTGCGATGCCGTTTGATCGGACGTTTCAAGTGGACCCCGAGGCCGCCAAGCAACACCCGTTCTTCCGGGAGCACTACCCGGCAAGCGGTGACATCGACAAGGATGCGTGGCGGCGGGCTGACACGGAATGGGCCGGTGCCGCAGCCGAGTTCGCGCTGAAGTTGGATAGCGATACCAACAACACCAGCTTGGCGCTGGCCTTCGAGCTACCGTCCGGGGACGTGCTGCTCTTCCCCGGAGATGCGCAAGTCGGCAACTGGGAATCGTGGCACGCCGACAGCCAAGGTAACCAACGGGTCTTCCGCGTCGATGGCCCCGACCCCCGAGTGGTGACCGCCGAGCAACTGCTGAAACGCACGGTGCTCTACAAAGTCGGGCACCACGGCAGCCACAACGCCACCCTCCGCGACAAAGGCTTGGAGCTAATGACCGACCCCCGCCTCGTGGCGCTGGTGCCAGTGGATGAATACGTTTCGCACGTCACCAAGGGGTGGGATAAAATGCCGTTCGACCCGCTGATGCACCGCCTTCTGGAAAAGACCGGCGGTCGCGTGATCCAGGTGGACGAAGAGTTAACGAACCTAGCGAAGACGTTCGATCCCGCTCATCTCACCCAGCCGGTGTACTCGAAGGAGCAACTCGACGTGCTGATCGAAGACCCGAAGAAGCCGGACAACAAAGCCGGTAAACCGGACAAGCGATCACTCTACGTCGATTACGTGATTGAGATTTAAGGCCACGGGCCGGTTGTCGTGGTTCAGTTCGTGACTTGCGCCCCAAGCGCGACCGAGTCTTTGACGCCGAGGTTTTCGTAAATCTGCCGCGTGGCGTCGGACTTGTTCAGGGTGTAAAAGTGGATGCCACGCACTTTGTTTTCGAGCAAATCGAGACACTGTTCCGTCGCCCAGTGGACGCCGACCCGGTTAACGGCAACGTCGTCGGTGCCACAGCGTTCGACGGCGCGAATCAGCTTGGCGGGGAAGCGTGAACCGGCGGAGAGTTCCGCCATGCGGATCATGCCCGCCTTGGTGCTGATCGGCATAATCCCCGCGATGATCGGCACCTTGATGCCGGCGAGTTCGCACCGTTCGCGGAAGTCGTACAAGTCGCGGTTCTCGAAGAACAGTTGCGTGCAAATGTAATCCGCGCCCGCATCGACCTTGCGCTTCAGGTAGTCCATTTCTAGTAACCGATTCGGCGTGCCCGGATGGCCTTCCGGGAAGCCCGCAACGCCGATGCCAAACCCGCGTCGGTCCGGCGTGTTGGTCCGCGACCGCACGAACCCTGTCAACTCGTTGGCGTAGCGGAAGGCGTCCCCGACCCGGTCGTAGTTCGCCAGATTTTTCGGCGGATCACCACCGAGCGCCAGCACATTCTCAACGCCCGATGCTGCATACCGATCGAGAATAGAGGTCATCTCCGCCAGCGTGTGACACACACACGTTAGGTGGGAAATCGCGGTGAGGTTCGTCTCGCGCTGAATCCGGATGATGAGTTCGTGCGTGCGGTCGCGGGTCGATCCACCGGCGCCGTAAGTCACGGAAACGAACGACGGCTTCAGGGTCTGCAACTCGACGATGTTGTTGAACAATTCCTCCGAGGCCGCATCGCTCTTGGGCGGGAAGAACTCGAAGCTGAAGGTGGTCGCGTGCTGGCGAAAAATATCTTGTATGTGCATGTTCGGTCAGTCCTGGGGTTCCGGTTTATCTCGCCCGCATGTCCGGCAGCAAGGCCGGCACACGCGGGAAAACGCCCGGTTCGGGTACGCTGAGTTTTACGTTTGGCGCAGTTTGGGGCGCGGGTACGGGGCCGATTTTTTCCAGCCGCGGCGGTTGTTGCAAGCGATCGAGTTGGAACCAGTTCGATCGCCCGGACGCCCACACCAGTCGGTAGTCCTGCCCATCCGACCGCAACGGCACGGAGGCAATTAACCCATCACCCGGCATCAGCGTGATCTTGCCCGAGTGTCCATCGGGTTGAAACGTGTAGCTCGTGTAGGGTCGGTTTCGTTGGCCTTCACCGAGTCGTTTGAAATTGTAACTCGTGGGTTGCTGACCAATCGGCTGAACCGTGAGGATGAAGTTGCCGGACGGCGTAGCCTTCTGTTCCAACAGATCGTCCGGCAACTTCACAACAATGCTCGGCATCGTCAAATCGTACCGCTCTTGCAACAGAAAAGCCCGCAATTCCGTGAGCGGACTTGGTGCCGCTTCGCGTTCACTCAACTCCTGAAGCAAGCCAAGGAGTTTATCCCAATCGCGCATCAGCGGCGGTGTGAGCAGTTCGTTACCGAGGCGTTTCCAACCCTCGCGGGATTCCGCATTCCCTCCGAGTTGCGCCAGGATGATCCGGCGCACATGGCGTCGGGCGGTTTCCAGAATCGAGCGGAGACGCAGATCCACGGCTTGGCGGACGGCGTCCGGGTAGCCGGATTCCAGCCATTCCGGGAAGCAACTTTTGGCGAGACTGGTTGCGACACCCTCTTTGGCGCGCGAAGGGAACGACGCCAGCAATCCGGCCAAGCGTGCCGACGCCAGTTCCTGGGAGCCGATCCCGTCCGGTGTCGGTTCCGGCAAGTCCAACACCGGATTGGGCGTTCCTGGTCCCGTCGTCAGGCCGATGGCGTCCGTGAGGTCACGCAAACATCGCAACCGATCACGGGTGTCTTCCCAATCCCGTCGGGCGATGTTCACACGCTCGAAACTGAACCCCACGGCGTAAGTCAGCTTGCGCCCCCGTAGCACCGGCACCGTCGGCGATTTCTCCATCTCATCCGCTGTTCGGAATGGTGGGGACTCTGCTTCGGTCATCAAGTTGACACACTGGGAACGCCACCCGAAATCCGGCGGCTTGTCTGTTAACAGCAACTCATTGGCCCGACGAATTAGCCCACGATACCAGTCATGCACCCGGTCTTCGGCTTCTCGGGCCAGCACCAAATCGGTCTTCCACTTCGCCCAAAGCTGGACCGCTTCGGTTTCATTCCAAGTCGCCGCGAACTCCTCGGGCGGCGCTAACGTTTCGTTCAAATCGAGAGCGAGTTGATCGACTTGCTCACGGGATCGTAACTCCGCCGGACCGAGGCGGGGCGGCTTGAACCGGCTGCGGTAGTCTTTGTACTTTTCAAACTCCACAAGGCGCGTCGTGACAAACTGTTGGAAGTCGCCCGATAAGTCTGCAAACCCGGAACTGGCGTGGATGCTGTTTAGCTCTTTGTAATAGCGACCAAAGTGCTTGTCGGAGAACCGGACGGCAATCGCGGGTTCGGACGCCTGGTACGCTTTCACACGCTCAGCGAGCAAGTTCGTCGAACCAAATCCACCCGTCGTGGCGAACAGCAACACACCAAACATCATCAACGCCAGCAACCCCGCTGCCCCGCCGACCGTCCACCGCAATCGTTTGCGTGCGGATTGGACGCGGTCCAGGTGATTGCGGGCGGCCAGCAAGCACTCCGTCACCAAATCGGCGACACCAAACGTGCCATTCGGATCCGCGTAGCCCTTGAACGCAGGACTGGTGGGAATCTGGATCGACGTGGCATGAAGGCTAAGATCAATACTGCCGAAGTTCAAGAATTGGGATTCGACTGCCGTCGAGACATCATCACCGAAATACTCCTCGAACTGGTGCTGGACCGTGGATTCGCGTTCCGTCACACGTTGCAGCCAATCGGTAGGGGTATCACCGGATTGGTACAACGCATCACATTTCGTGAGCGTCAAAAAAACCGGCAGGCCGCCGACTTCCCGGCCATCGGTGCGGCCCTGCTGGAGTCCTTTGACGAAGCCCTGAAAGTTTTGCAGCGTCTGGTTGACAACGGCGTCGGAGGCATAGGCATCAATAATCAAAATCAACGCATCGGCGTTGCGGACCTCATCGACGAGTGCGCCGCGTGAGGTCCGGCGAATCACCGCTTCCGGGGAGTTCAGTAAATCCCCGGCGGCTTTCCCATCGCAATCGTAGAGCGTAAAGGTACTGCCCAGCGCGCCCACGGTCGGATTTTCAACTGGGATGTCGTGGGGGACAATTTCCCGCCCCACTCGATTCGTTGGCTGAGTTGCCGTTAACGTGACCGTGAACTCATCCGGCTTCATTGTGCGAATGAACACATCAAGGAGTGCAGACTTGCCGGAAAGCGGTGGGCCGAAAAAGACGATTCGTGGCGTGCGGGGGCTGGTTACGTTGCAGGTGGGTTCGGCAGTTTGCGGGGCAGTGGCCATCGGTCTGCGGTTAGGGTGATCGGAAGTTGGGATTGACGGCATCTGACATCATCCCGTTTCTGGCTTGGTGAAGATTGCCCAGTAGGCAGGGAGTACCTGGGGTGTCGCTGCGCTCAACCCCAGGCTAATCGCTGGCATCCCTCCAGGATGCGTTGGCATGGGAGGGAACGCAATACCTGGGGTGTCGCTGCGCTCAACCCCAGGC
>JAYVXO010000130.1:0-5452 GCA_043785105.1 Fimbriiglobus sp. | reverse complement strand
CCCAAGGAATGGCTGAAGGCGTTGCAAGAAAATCCGGGCGCGTTCGCCAACCTGGAAAAAGAAATCCATCAGGCCTTCGAGCAGATGGCCGATCGCGTCGTGGCTGGGCTGTTGGCTCAGGCAACTGCGCCCAACGAGTTCGCCGAGGCCGCGAAAAAAAAGTAGTCCCGGTCGATCCGCACCGGAAATTTCGGGCGGGGGAGCCGCGTCCGCTCAGGGTGCGGTTGCTGGGCGGCTTGCTGATCTATGTGACCACGCTCTATTGCAGCCCAACGCGACGCACCGGCAACGGACGCGGCAAAGAAGGCTCGGGTTTGTATCCGGAGCTGGGCGTGTTGGGCATTCAAGAAGGCAAAAGTCCGGCCTTGGTCCGTGAGATCGGTCGCCTGAGCGCGCTGTTGCCTTCGTATGAAATCGTGCGTGAAGAATTGGCGGAGCGTGGCGTGGCTTTGAACATCAAGGAAGTGCATGGCATCGGGCAACAGGCGGGGCAGTCGGCCCTGGCTTACCGCCGCCGTGAGTTGGAACTTTATCGCGCTGGCAAGATGCCTGCGGGCGCTGGCCAAGGCAAACGACTCGGCGCGATGATTGACGGCGGCCGCACGAAACTCCGCAAAACCACGCGTCAACAAAAGGGCCAAGGGAAGTCGAAAACCCAGAAACGCCGCTACCGGACCGATTGGCGTGAGCCGAAGCTGATCATTGTGTTTGAGATGGACGAGCAAGGCCGCATGAAGAAAGGGACCAAGCCGATCATCGACGGCAGTTTTCAAGGCCCGGACGAAATCATGGAAGTGTTGGCATTACGGCTCCATCAGATGGGAGCGTCGCAAGCCGAGGTGGTGGCGTTCCGGGCGGACGGAGCGCCGTGGATCTGGGATCGCCTGGAGTGGGTGCGCAAACGTTTGGGACTGAGCGAGAAGCAAGTGTCGTTGGGCTTGGATTGGTGCCATGCGGTGCATCACATTAGTTTGGCCTTGGAGCCGTTGGTGAAAGATGCCGAGCGCAAGCGTGTGTTCAAGAAGCTGCGGAAATGGCTCAAGCACGGACAATGGCAGAAGGTGGTCA
Organism: Fimbriiglobus sp.; assembly: GCA_043785105.1. Taxonomy (GTDB): domain Bacteria; phylum Planctomycetota; class Planctomycetia; order Gemmatales; family Gemmataceae; genus Fimbriiglobus. The sequence continues at coordinate 4,384 of JAYVXO010000130.1, read as the reverse complement.
ATGAATTGTACAAGCTGCTGGTGTTTGCTGAGTTGTCGGACGAATCCGCCGTGTTGACGGAGATTAGCTATCTGGAGCGTCACGGCGAACAAGGCCACATGGATTACGCGCGTTTCCGTCGCCGCAAGTTGCCGGTGGGAAGCGGCGCAATCGAGAGCGCAGTTCGTCGAGTGATCAATTTGCGAATGAAGGGGAACAGTATTTTTTGGGCTGAGGAGAACGCGGAAGCGATGTTGGTTTTGCGTGGCCTGGTGCTGAGTCGCCGGTGGCGTGAGACGTTCGCGAAGATGACGGAGAGCTTGGCGAGTGATCGCCGGTTGGATTGGGAGTGGCAATCACCGGACATGGTTGCGGCTTTGAGGGCAGGCGTCGTGATCACGCCACCCATGCCGCAACCTCAGCCCCAGGAACCTGGTTACGGCGCAGCTGCGTAACCCCTTTTGAGGAACGGACCCCGCCAAGGTCTGCTTTTCCTCCACCGTGGCCAACGACGAGAGGTAGCGGTCGTTGATCTTCTCACTGACCTCAGCGCGGCGATGCATATCCGCCACCCCTTTACGCAGCCGGCGATAGCTCATCGGGCCGTCTGCATCCCCCTCCTTCGTGCGGAACACCTTGAAGTGTTCCAGGTCCAACAACATCGATTCGATTCGCAACACGCTCATCTGCTTGTCGTACATCTTCAGCAAGTTCCGCAACACGTGATGCCGAACGCACATCCCCTCCACCAGTTCCTTGATCGTTGTTTTCACTTCCCCCAGCGCCAAGGGCCGACCATCCGAGCGCACGCGGTAGTTCATGAATTGCAAGAGATCCCGCCCACGCAACGTCGCATAGGCGTGCTGCACGAACCGCGGATAGACCTTGGCCAAATCCGCCGCCGAGCGAAACACGATGTCGGTCGCGAACTCGGCTTCTTGCACCGACCTGTAATAAGGAACATCGTTCTCAAGCAAGGTATCGGTCAGCGGAAAACTCTCGCGCGCCCAGCGATTCAGCAGCGGTTGCCACTCGGTCTCTAATTGCTGGTCCATCAGTCGTTGCGCCGCCGCGAAATCCTTGATCCAGGTGAAGCAGTTGTCCTTCTTGACGAAATCGATCCCTGCCTTGGTCATCTGCTGCGCCAACCAATCACGGCCGTTCAAGCCCATGTGCATCGTGAACGGGAACCAGCTTTGCAGACGCGTATAACGCAAGCCGAACTCGGCATCCAAATAATAGTGGTAATAATGCAGACATTTGCCCGGCTCGACGCGCACCTCCAGCTTCTTGGTTTGGTGATTCTTGCGCACGCGCAGATTTTGGCACGGCTCGGTGCATCCTAAGACCGCGATCAACCCTTGCGTCTTTCCATGCTCCTTGGCGATGGCCAACGCCGTTTGTTCCTTGCTGATCTTGCTGCTGTTGAGAAACCGATAGATGCCCGCTTCTTGCGCCGGCTTTTCGATGGCCGCGCACAAACGATCCGTCGTTTCCTTGGCATAGGGTTTGTTGAAATCCTTCAGCAAGACGTTGTGACGGGAAAGAAGACTCATCACGCCATCGGGATAGCAGAGCATCCATTTGCTGCCGCGAAACCGCCAGCGGTCTTAGCCTACGAGAACACCCAGGACAAGGGACGCGAATCGTTGAAGAAAACTCTTCATGATTGCTCCTTTGGAATAGATCGAAGCCGCTAACCATCAATCTATTTCGGGGAGCAATCTTCATACACCCCTTCGGTTGCCGCTGTGCCGCGCTGGGCAGAGAGGGTGCGTTGGTTCTCGTCGAGTTGCCGCAGGGTGGACGCCCTCTGCTGATCGGCGAGCGTCGGGTAGGTGTCCTGTATCCAACGGTCCACTAGTAATCCCACCGGGATTGACCGAAGCTGCAAGATCAGGTCATCGTAAAACTGCTGGCTCAGTTCCTTCCCTACCTGCGGCGTGAGGTTCAATTTTCCTCGCCGCAGGTGGTCGCTTACCAGTTGTTCCACCTCCCGCCTGCCGACCTCGGTTGAGGCGATGTCGAACCGCAGTTCGGGAGGAGTATGGTGGATTCGCAGGACGTCCCCGCACTGGAATACAATGTGGTAATCGGTCGCCTCACCGTATTTCGGGTTAAAGTAGACGAGGTGGGCCGGGGCCGAGTTCCGAGCCACGACCATCCGTGCGATCAGTTTAAGGGACGGATCGGGCTGGATGATGACGGGGATGCCCGAAGCTCGCTCGACTGCCTGGGTGGCGCTATCGACTTCGGCGTTCATGATGAATTCTTCTCCGAACCGGGCGGGGCGGGCATCGAGACTTATCGTTCCTCTCCGGTTGCCGCCGTCCTTTTGTCTCGCTCGCCGCCTGGGCGTCGATCAGTTCCGCACTATTGTATCGTTCGATGTCTTCTTGACTGGAGGGGGAGATGGGCATTAAGCTACCGTTCGCGGCGAGTCAGCAGGCCGAGGGGAATGATGGCGGCGACTCGCTTCCTTCGGTCATTTCATCGGCCCGATTGCCGCGTCCGCCTTCTCGTTCGATTCGCAAATGACACGTTTCAATTCATCCACCAATTCGAGCGTCAGGGGCATCTGGCTTCGCAGTCGCCCCTCGCCGCAGAGCCACACCTCGGCAGCGCCCCAGCCGTCTTTCGCGATGGCCGGCACTGAAGAATCGAACGTCGTCGTGAAGTCGAGATACGAGATGAAGCCGAGGTTGACGATCCGCCGGCAGAATGCCCTGACCTCGGGGATCTCGAACAGGTTTCGCTTATCATCACCAAAACCTCGCATGGTGCAAACGACGTGGCCGTAACTCCCGTCTTCGCGGCAAGACTTCATCTTCCGCATCTGATCAAGAATGTCGTCGTTCGTTGCATCGATGCCCAGTTCCACGAATAAAACATTTTTCGACATGCTTCAACCCTCGACCGTGACATCGCTCCCCACCTTCAGTTTACCCAACACAGGCGTGGGGTGAGTAGGTCGGCAGAAATCCTGTTGTCTGAATCTCCTGCACGCCAGCGATCTGCCTTTACGCTCCGACGAAGGCAGCAGGGCGGTTCGCTATCGCTTGCCGATGAATCGTAAGGACGCGCCGCCTTACGATTCGACCGTCAACCGCCGCTCGAAGAACGTGATCAAAATGCCGAAGCCCCTGGTGACGCTTTTGCGAAGTCACAAGGGGCTTTCTATTTTTGCGAATTGTTTCTGGTTGCGGTCAGATTCGTGCGCGTCGGGTGAGGTGCAGACCGCTTTCAACCGTCCCGGCTTTCGTACCGATTTGCCCGACTTTTTACCCGATAATTTGCCCGAACATTTTTGTGGCGTAAACACTTGACGCTAAAGGTCTTAAAGTATCCCCGACAGGAGTCGAACCTGTAACCTTCGGCTTCGGAGGCCGACGCTCTATCCAATTGAGCTACGGGGACCTGTTTTGAAAAACGCTGTCGTAACCATCGCTTTTCATACTCCATTTTACAGGGTTTGGCAGGAGTTTACCACTGATTCTCTGCCATTCTCTGCTACCCCGTTCGTGTATGCGCCCAAAGCCCGACGCCCGCCCATCGTCCGCGCATGGCGGCTCGGACCGAATCCGCTTCGCCCCGATAACGGCCGATAACGCCGTAAAGTATGGGCAGCTTGCCGGCGGCCGGTTTGGCGCGTACACAAACCTTGTCGCCCCTTATCATGGAATGTTCGTCTTCAAAAGGAATCTCCCATGCGGCAAGTCATTTCGCGTTTCGTTCTGACTTTGTTGCCGTGCGTGCTGTTCGCATCATCGGTCCACGCCCAGGACGGCAATCGCAATATGCGCTTTGGCATGCCCAAACACGCGGTGAAGGCGTTCCGGGATCCCAAGATCGAGAATCACGTCATCACCCGCGAGCAATACGTACTCTCCTACAACGGCAAACTCCACACGCCCAACTGGGTGAGTTGGCAACTCGTCAAGTCCGATGTCGGCAATACCGCGCGCGGTGCGTTTGAACCCGATCCCGATCTACCCAGGGGGTTCGCCAGGATCACCTCGTCCGTCTACAATGCTTGCGGCTTCGATCGCGGGCATATGTGTCCCAGCAAGGATCGCTCCGATAGCAATGCCAACAACGACGCCACGTTTTTCATGACCAATGTGGTGCCGCAGGCGCCGAACAACAATCAGAAGCCGTGGGAACAGCTTGAAACGTATTGCCGCGATCTCGCCAAGCATGGCGATGAACTTTACATTGTGTGCGGTCCGCACGGCACTGGGGGCGAGGGCAAGAACGGCGCGGCGGATTCCATCGGCAAAGGGAAGCACCATGTGAACGTGCCGGCCTCCACCTGGAAGGTCATCATGGTGCTGCCGAAGGGGAGAGAGCCGGACCGGCGGACGCGGATGATCGCGGTCGTCGTGCCGAACAAGCAAGACGTGGA
>JAYVXO010000129.1:0-16639 GCA_043785105.1 Fimbriiglobus sp. | reverse complement strand
GAGTACCCACCCAGCACGCCGACGAGTTCAAGTCGCTGATGACCCTGAAGTTCCAGACCTTCAAAGACGTATCACTCCTGGCCGCGTAATGTATAGATTGAACATAACTCAACAGCTAACACTCTTGAAATTCAAGCCATCAACTACATGATCCCATCGTGATGTAATCAACTGTGAAAATCGGCTGTGCGGATTCGCTATGTACGTGAGTCACTCTATTCCGAAGTTGGCCATTGAACTCGCGCAGCAATTCTTCGATGTTCTCGTACGAATTCTGCGGAATGAGGGCGGCGATCAGCCGACCGTGTTCAACTTTGGAATGGCTCGTCGAGTATTCCAGACGCAACTCGGGAGCTGCCTCGATCACCGACGCAATCAGTTTCGCCCCGATTTGCATCACGGCATCGTGAGTCAGTTCCACATCATCGCGGAAACCGAGTGTCATCTTCAAGTATGGCTGCACGCGCTGCATGTTGAGGTGGATCGGGGGGCGGACGATGCTCCGGGTTTCGAGCGGCCCCCAGGTGTAACTTTCGAGTTCACTTTCGATCTCAGGGGCGTAATTCGACTTCAATGGAATTTTCGGGCGGACGATCGACCGCGTCTCGAACTTCCCCCAAGTGGTGTTCTCGTCGTTCACTGTGATTCTCCTGCAAAAACTCTGAGGTAGCATTCACCACCCGACAACACTCGTCCGCCTTCCTTCATGCGAAACTGATACAGCCCCGGTGTCGGAAATATAACCTGCTCAAGTACCACGACATCCTCGACGACTGCCAACTGGTCGGGGCAATGCACTGCGAACGGTTTGGTCCAGTACCAGAGCTTGTTCTTTTTCGGCACAGCCAAGTCGAGTTGGTGCATCTCGACCATGCAATTGTAATCGCCCGTCCCGCCGGACAACTGATAGTACAGGCACAACTCCGGCGTACCAAAGCCTTTCCGGATTCCGGGTGGCATGTACGCATGGTACAGCGGTTTGTGAATATCCCACCAGCCGAATTTCAAATCCAGCGTGTCTTTTGGCGAATCAACAACCGCATCTTCGCAGGCGAAGAACAGAACCAAGTGGGGGCTTACCTGGAAGTTGGGCATCCGGTTTCTCCGTGTTTGTTGAATTGTACCCGACCCGTCGAACGAAATGAAAGAGTTTACTGATGTAAGCGGCGTACTTTCTGTCACTTGTGGCATGTCGTGAAAGTTCACGTGGTCATATACTGACCACGAGCCACTAACCACTCCGACGGTGTTAAGGACTACGTTGCTATGATTCTCGTGATTCGACCGGAAGCGACCCTCGAACAGATTGAACACATTGTTGAGCGGGTCAAAGAACTCGGGTTTACGCCGCACGTGAGCCGTGGGGAAAGCCGGACCATTATTGGCGTAATCGGGGATGAGCGGAAACCGCAAGCGGACAACTTCTCGGCGATTCCGGGCGTGGAACACGTCCACGCCATCCTGAAGCCGTTCAAGCTCGCCAGCCGCGAATTCAGCAAAGCGGACAGCATCGTTTACGTGGGCAAGGTTCGCATCGGTGGCGGTAGCTTGGCCATGATCGCGGGACCGTGTGCGGTCGAAAGCTACGAGGTCATGGACATCGTGGCGAAGTACGTCAAAGCCGGTGGCGCGAACATCCTGCGTGGCGGGGCGTTCAAACCGCGAACCAGCCCGTATGCCTTCCAGGGCATGGGCGAAGACGGCCTGAAGATTCTCCAAGAAGTCGGTCAAAAGTACGACATGCCGGTGGTCACCGAAGTGATGGACCCGCGCCAAGTCGAACTCGTCTGCAAGTACACGGACATGCTGCAACTCGGCGCCCGCAACATGCAGAACTTCGACCTGCTGAAGGAATGCGGACGGACGCGGGTGCCGGTGCTGCTCAAACGCGGCATGAGTGCCACTGTGAAAGACCTACTGATGTCCGCCGAGTACATCCTCGCCGAAGGCAACATGAACGTGGTTCTCTGCGAACGCGGCGTGCGCAGCTTCGAGGACAGCACGCGGAACATGCTCGACCTGTCCGCCGTTCCGAACGTGAAAGGCCAATCCCACCTGCCGATTATTGTGGACCCCAGCCACGCAACGGGGCGACCGGATTTAATCCCGAGCATGTGCCGCGCCAGCGTGGCCGCCGGTGCGGACGGTGTTCACGTCGAAGTCCACAATTGCCCCGAAAAGGCGATGTCGGACGGCCCCCAAGCCTTGCTGCCACACCAATTCCTGGACCTGATGGGCGACCTCCGCCGGTTAGCCACCGTAATGGGGCGCGAGTTCGCCGCGCCCGCTCCCACCCAAAACTAAAACCCACGAAAGCCCACGAAAGCCCACGGATTCTCATCCGTGGGCTTTGGAGAGTCACACTATGTCAAGAAACAAGTTTATCGCTGGCAACTGGAAGATGTTCACCACCCGCCAAGCCGCCGTCGATTTGGCTGCAGCCATTGCGGACGGCTTACCACCCGACACCACAACCCAAGTCGCCGTCTGCCCGCCGATGCCGTGGCTGACGGCTGTTGCGGACATGTTGCGTGACTCCGTGATTTCCGTGGGCGCACAGAACTGTCACTTTGAAAAAGAAGGCGCCCAGACCGGCGAAACTTCAGCGGTCATGATCGCCGACGCGGGGTGTGATTACGTCACCATTGGGCACAGCGAACGACGACACGGGTTTGGCGAAAGTGATGAATTTTTGAACAAGAAGACCAAAGCGGCGCTTGCTGCGGGACTTTCGGTCATCTTCTGTATCGGCGAACTGCTCGTGGAGCGGGAAGCGAACAAGACGGAAGCGGTTCTCGATTCGCAACTGACTCATGGACTGGTTGGGATTACCCCAGAGCAAATGGCGAACATTGTGATCGCCTACGAACCAGTCTGGGCCATCGGCACCGGGAAAGTGGCGACGATCGAACAAGCCCAAGCGGCCCACGCCTTCATCCGACAAAAAATCCGCAGCCTGTTTGGCGAGAATGTGGCGAACGCCCTCCTTATCCAATACGGCGGATCGGTGAAGCCCGACAACGCCGCTGCCCTGCTCCATCAACCCGATGTCGATGGCGCCCTCGTCGGCGGAGCGAGCTTGAAAGCGGAATCATTCCTCGCCATCATCGCCGCAGCAAAATAGTGACTCGGTTCAGACTGTGAGTCTTGAAACCGTTGACGCCGACCGTACTATTACATTTCATACTTGGCGACCAATGGAGGTTGGAGTCGTGATGTTGCTTGCCAATGCTTCGACGTTTTCGATCGCGCTCAACGTGGTCGTGATTATTTTGAGTCTGCTATTAATGTTCTTGGTGCTGATTCAGCGCGGCAAGGGCGGCGGGTTAGCGGGCGCGTTCGGTGGGGCCGGTGGCTCCAGTCCGTTCGGTTCCCGTGCTGGTGATGCGTTCACCAAAATTACGCTCTATCTGGCCGCCGTTTGGGTTCTGGTCATCATGATTCATGTGAAGGTTGCCAACGGGGACAGCAAGCGTAGTGAAAGCGCCCCACAATCCATGCAGGCTGACCAGTAAGTCCGTTTCACGCCAGGAATTATCACCCGTGTTGTTCAGCATGACCGGATTTGGGGACGCCCGAGCGACAGGTTTGGGGTTCACGGTCGGTATCGAAGTTCGATCGGTGAACAACCGCCACCTCAAGCTGACTGTTCGTGGCACCGAACCGTATCCACTTCTCGAATCTGAGTTCGAGAAAGTGGTGCGGAAGTCAGTCCGTCGCGGAACCGTGTTGATCCACATTCGGGTGGATCGACAGACGAAACCTGGCGAATTGAAGCTCAACACGACGGCGCTGCGAACCTACCTCGACCAAATTCGCACTGTTTGTTCGGACGCCGGCTCACCGGAATTACTTCCACACTTGGTTTCGGGCGTACTGGGTCTACCAGGGATCGCGCCGGAATCAGGGCTGACAGGCGGGCCACCCGACGACGAATGGCCGTTGATTGAAAAGACCCTGGAGACGGCGCTCAAAAAATTGGACATGGCCCGCAAGTACGAAGGCCGCGCGATGGCGAACGAATTGCTGGAACACCATCGGAGCCTTTCCGAAGGGCTTCAAACGATTCAATTGCATTTGCCAGCGGTGATGACGGACTACCGAACCCGGTTGTTGGACCGCATCAAGCAAGCCGTTGCCGACGCCGGGGTGATGGTGCAGCCGGATCACCTGATTCGGGAAGTCGCCCAGTACGCGGACCGGACCGATGTGGCCGAAGAGATTCACCGATTGACTGCCCACTTGGAGCAGTTCGCCGAGTTGATTCAGACGGGGTCCGACGGTGCCGGACGACGACTTGAATTCGTCGCCCAAGAAATGGGCCGTGAAGTCAACACACTCGGATCGAAGGCCGGGGACGTGACGATTTCCCGGCAGGTGTTCGAGTTGAAAGCCAGCCTCGAAAAGATCCGCGAATTGGTACAAAACGTGGAATGAGTGCGACCCCGCGAGCGCCGTTGATCGTGGTGGCAGGCCCCAGCGGGGTCGGCAAGACCACGGTTGTCAATGACGTGTTAGCACGGGCCAAATTCCCGTTACGGCGGGCGATTACGGCCACCAGTCGTGCGCCGCGACCCGGTGAGCGGGCCAACGAAGACTACCACTTTTGGACTGTGGACCAGTTCCAAAAAGCGATCGCTGCCGGGGACATGTTGGAACACGCCATTGTGCATGGGCGTGATTTCTATGGGACACCGCTCGCGGAAGTCGAACCGCACCGTCAAGCGGGTATCGGCGTACTGCTCGTGATTGACGTGCAGGGGGCGGCCAGTGTGCGACAAAAATACCCGCACGATCACGTGTCGGTTTTTGTAATGGCACCGAGCGATCAGGACTTAGAAGCCCGGCTTCGGAGTCGGGGAAGCGAAGACGAAGCGAAAATTCAACGTCGGCTCCAAACAGCGCGTGACGAATTGGGTCGGGCGAACGAGTTCGATCACCAACTCGTGAACGCCGACCGGACCGAAGCAACCGAAATACTGGAAGCCATCATCCGCGACCAGTTTTATTTGAGAGGGTTTTAGCGATGCTCGATGACTTAAAAGAAGAAGAAATCGTCAACAAAGTCGGTGGCCGCTTCAAGCTGTCCGTGCTGATTCAGAAGCGCATGGTCGCCCTGAACACCGGCGCAAAGCAACTGGTGGACTTGCGCACCAGCGACAAAATGGCCGTCGTGCTCCAGGAGATTTTGCAAGACAAAATCTACCTCGACCCGACCGGCGAAGTCGCAACGACCAACATGACGATCAGCATGAACTTGCCGTCGCCGTACTTCGGTGGCGGGGTTGCCAGTCCGCAAGTTCAAGGCGAACACGCCCCAGCGAAAAGCGACGATTAACCAGCGAGTGGTGAGGGGCTTCGGCCCCTCGCTCTTCGGCTTTGCAATTCAATTCTCGCGCGTCTCCAATCGAACCATGTCCGTCGCAGCAGCGTAGTGGTAAAATAGCACGAGTTATTCGTCAATCCACGATCGCTTACCGGGTGGGCTATGCCCGAACTTGCTCCACGTTTACCGTCCAACAATCCCGGCACCGAACCCACCTATGCGCCCATTTCGTGGACGGCGGTGGCGGCACTGACAGTTGCGATTGGCTATGTGCTTATCACGCTGATGTTTGCTGTGTCGGCACTCACCAAAAAGCAATCGCTCATTGAGCCGTGGTTGCTGCTACTACCGGCCTTGGCAGTTGTGTTGGCGTTCGTGGCCCGACGGCAGATTCACTCGTCGGAAGGAACTCGCACGGGCGAGAAATATGCCAACATGGGGTGGTGGATCGCCATCCTGGGTGGGTTGGGTTACATCGCGTACCTAGGCGGGGTTGAATACGCGGTTAAGAGTGACGCGAATCGGGAATTCGCAAGCTGGACGAACAGCCTCAAGAATCTGGATGCGACAAATCCGCAAGACCCCAACTTCTTTGCCGCAACCTACATGATGATTCCACCGGGTGCTCGAACTGCCGTCAAAGGCACTCAAGACGTGCAAGGCATTGAATCGACGTTCCGAGACATTGTGCTTGGTTTCCGCTCCAGCGACGTGGTGCGAATCTGCTCCCGCAATCCCGGTGCGGTCGATTTTAAGGTCAAAGGTCTCCGCGACTGGGAGCAGAAGACCACGCAGATTAGTTGCACGTTGACAGCAACGCTCATCACACCGGAAGGCGATTTCAATCTGGTCGTTCCCATGCGGGCTGATGTCAATGACAAAAAGCAACGCGCCTGGCAAATTGTGCCGTCAGGCGATGGATTCGTGAAAGAAGGACGCAATCTTACACCCTACGGATGGCAGTTGGATTACATCGAGTATACCGGCAAAACGTTCGCCTTTCAGTTCATGAACACACTCGGCAAAGAAGGTGGCCAACTGGTCGCTTACCACGGCTTCATCCAGCCCGGAACTTCGCCGAATGAGTCGCAGAAAATGTATCAGGAAATCGCCAGCACTGTCCAGCCGCGCGCGGCCGTGATGGGAGTGATCTCAGGCGTCATGCCTGAACCTGTAGGGTCGATGAATCATTTGTACACGCAAATCTTCGCCAAGCCGGACGGCAAGCCACCGGAAGGTCTGGACTTGGAAAAGTTCAAATTTTGCTGGAAGACGCCGCAACATATCGTGCCACCGGGTACATCGTTGAAGTCGAACCCCGACACCAATTCCGTACTGCGGGTTGATGGATCGAAAGTGGAACTGATCGTGCCGGTGGAATTCGTGACTTCCAATGAAGGGCAACAACCCCCGACCGCACGTGGGAAAATCGTTTTGGGTCTCCCAAAAGATGCGGAAGCAGCCCTGCTTGCCGATTTGGCCAAACGGAGAGACGCCGCAGCCGCAGGCCCTAAAACCGACAGATACCCCGATGAGTTCAAAGAAGCAAAATTACCCCCTTGGCGGGTCACACGAATTATCTCCGACTTGAAGCCGGTAGCCGTTGAACAGCCCACACGGGAAGGCCCTGGTCCTCCAAGTGGAATCTAAGGGGCGGGGTCTAATGTGCCTCGTCACTTCGATTCTTCAAATTGTCAGATGTTGTCGGGCTGCGGTTGGCTAAAATAGAAGTGTCTATCAAAGCCAACTGCCCGACGAGACGAACCATGTCCCAGCAAAGCGGGTTTAGCCCGATCGAAGACGCCCTCGCCGAACTCCGGGCCGGGCGGATGATTGTTCTCGTCGATGACGAACAGCGGGAAAACGAGGGCGACCTCGTGATGGCCGCCGAGGCGATCACGCCGACCGCCGTCAATTTCATGATCCGCGAAGCCTGCGGGCGGCTTTGCGTTTCCATGAGCAAGCCGGTTGCGGATCAACTCGGTCTGGAGTTACTTCCCGGTCTTCAACTCGATCCCAGTGCCACACCGTTTACACGCAACTTTGACGCACGAACCGGCATCTCCACGGGTATTTCGGCGCAGGATCGCTGTCGAACAATCCAAGTCTGTGCGAACCCAAGCAGCGTGTCGAACGATCTCGTCCGGGACAAAGGCCACATGGACGGCTTGATTGCCCGCAACGGCGGCGTACTGGTCCGAGCGGGGCATACGGAAGGGGTTGTTGATCTCTGCCGGATGGCGGGCTTTCGGGAAGTCGGTGTGCTGTGCGAAATCCTTAACGAAGACGGCACGATGGCCCGGTTGCCGGACTTGCGGGAGTATTGCAACAAATACAAGCTCACGATGTGCAGTATCGCCGACCTCATCGAGTACCGCCGCCGAAAGGAAAAGCTGGTCAAGCGTGAGATTGCCCTGAAGTTGCCTACCGATTACGGCACTTTCGATTTGTTTGCGTATTCCTCGTTCGTCGATTCCGATCTTCACCTCGCGTTGAGTTTGGGCGGCATCGGCTTGGAATCAACACTCGGCGCGGTCGTGCCCCAAGAGGAACCCGTGCTGGTGCGGATGCACTCCGAGTGCCTGACGGGTGACGTGCTACACAGCCAGAAATGCGATTGCGGGCCGCAACTGGACTACGCGATGAAGCAAATTGCCGATGTCGGCCGTGGGGTCATTGTGTACATGCGACAGGAAGGGCGAGGCATTGGGTTGTTGAACAAACTGAAAGCTTACAAGTTACAACAAGACGAAGGTCTCGATACCGTCGAAGCCAACCGCCGTCTCGGTTTCGCCGCCGATTTGCGACACTTCGGCATCGGCGCCCAAATCCTCCACGACCTCGGCGTGCGACAAATCCGCCTCTTGACGAACAACCCGCGCAAAGTGATCGGCCTAGACGGGCACGGCCTGAAGATCGTCGAACGCATCCCCATTCAAATGCAACCCGGCGAACACAACGCCAGCTACCTCCGCACGAAGCGCGAAAAGCTTGGCCACCTGCTCGATGAGCAGGTGGCGACTGACGGGCAGTGAGTATCGCCGTTCCTCACAGGATCGGCGGGTAGCCAAGACTGCGGCGGATGATGGTGATTTGCCCCAAGTGCATTGAGGTGTGAAGTCCCATAAATAGTGCCGCTTCACCACGACAACTGAATAACGGGTTGGCCAATGCAGGTGGTTCTTGCAACTTTGATACGTCTGCGGCCAACACAGTGGCGATCAGCTTGGCACGGTGTGCGTCGAATAACTTTACCAATTCAACCGGGTCACCAAATCCAGACTGCGTGTTCGCGGACGCTTTCGTGGTCGCAAACTTGGTTTCAAACTCTGCTGGAAGTGTAGGCAATTCGGTCATTCCCAGGCCGACGAGGGACCGTCGATCGGTGAGGGTCAAGTGACCGATGATCCAGGCGACGCAGTTGACACCGGGGCCGGGTTGGTGTTCAAAATCAGTCGGCTTCAAGTCATCGACGTAGCGATGAAACAGCATTGTGGACGCCTTCAAACTGTATGCGATTGCGCCGTTCGGCGTGGTGAACATTTCTTGGTCTCTCTATTGTGCGTAGGATTCCATCACAGCCGTGGGCCAGCGGCGACAACATCTGGGCCAGCCATCGTTGCGTACTGTTCAAAGTTTTTAAGGAACAGTCCCACCAACTTCTTCGCCGTGGTATCGTATTCCAGCTTATCAGGCCACATGTTGCGTGGGAGTAACACTTCGCTGGAGACGTTCGGACACGCGGTCACCACTTCAAACCCGAAGTGGTGATCCACCACCGTCGGCGCGTTAGCTAACTCCCCGGAATGAATGGCATCAATAATGGTGCGGGTAATTGCCAGCTTCATCCGCTTGCCATTTTCGTAACTCCCGCCACTCCAGCCGGTGTTGACTAGCCAGACGTTTGCCTTGTGCTTTTGCAGTTTCTCGGCGAGTAACTCCGCGTACTTGGCCGGGTGCCAAACCAAGAACGGCCCGCCGAAACAAGGGCTAAACGTCGCCCCCGGCTCCGTCACTTCCACTTCAGTCCCCGCAATTTTGGCCGTGTACCCGCTGATGAAGTGGTACATCGCTTGTTGCGGTGTCAGCTTGGCCACGGGCGGGAAGACCCCGAACGCATCGCACGTCAGAAAGATCACGTCCTTCGGGTGACCGGCCATGCACGGAATCTTGGCGTTCTTGATGTACTCGATCGGGTACGCCCCCCGCGTGTTTTGCGTGATGCTGGCGTCATGAAAGTCCACGAAGTTGTCATCTAGCAACACGACGTTTTCAAGCACGGAGCCGTAGTGCAAGGCATTGTAAATGTCCGGCTCCGACTCTGCCGACAGGTCGATCGTTTTCGCGTAACACCCGCCTTCAATGTTGAAGATGCCGGTGTCACTCCAGCAGTGTTCGTCATCCCCAATGAGCAACCGTTTCGGGTCGGCGGAGAGCGTGGTTTTCCCGGTGCCAGATAATCCGAACAGTATTGATGTTTTGCCGTCGTGGGAAGTGGTTGCGGAGCAGTGCATACTCAGGATGCCGGCTTTGGGCATCAAGTAGTTCATGATCGTGAACACGCCCTTCTTCATCTCGCCGGCGTATTCCGAACCAAGGATCACGAGTTCCTTGTCTTCAAAACTCAGGTCGATACTGGTTTTCGAGGTCATGCCACTCGTCAGGCGGTTTGCGGGGAACTCACCTGCGTTGGTGATGACGAAGTCCGGCGTCCCGAAGTTGGCGAGTTCGTCCTTGGTCGGGCGGATCAGCATGACGTGCATGAACAGAGCGTGATAGGGCCGCGAACAAATGACGCGCACTTTGAGACGGTGTTGCGGATCCCACCCGGCGAAGCCGTCGAAGACATAAATTCGCGGCCGGGTGTTGAGGTAGTCGCGAGCGCGTTCCCGGTTGATGAGAAAGCTAGGTCGCTCCAGTGGGATGTTGACGGCACCCCACCAAACATCGTCCTGCGAGTCGGGGTGTTGAACAACTCGCTTGTCCTTGGGTGACCGCCCCGTCTTGTCACCCGAGAAGGCCACCAACGCGCCTTGCGACGCGACCCGCGCTTTGTCCGACCGAATCGCGTCCTCGTACAACTCCGCCGGTGAGGGGTTGTGGCGAACGTCTGTAACGGTGATGTCGTATTCTTTGAGCGAAATTCCTGGCATAAATCAACCCGCTAACCGGAGCAAATAACAAGAGGTTACCGCTCAGGTTAGCGGGTTTGAAGGGAAGTGAGTAGCCGTGTGAGTCTTGCGCGTGTTCGTAAGGTGTAACTCAATTCTCTGGGATTGGTAGGTTCAACACCACCCCCTAGCCCCCTCCCCGACGCGGAGAGGGCGAACAAGAGTTGACCGCTTGGCTCCCCTCTCTGCATCGGAGAGGGGTTGGGGGTGAGGTGGATTTCAACGCCCCAATCCCCAGAGAATTTGGTGACACCCGAGGCCGTCATCGAGATGCCACCACAGCGGAATCATCAGGACAGCCTTTCTAAGGCAGCCCGGATCTCCTCGTCCGACTCATCGCCCGGCCAAGTTCCTTGCACGACATCAAAAAACGTCTTGCCTTCCGGGATTGGCCGCGGGGGCGGGGTGAGTCCAAGGATACGATCCCGGTCGGTGAGAAGCTGTTCCTGCGTCCGACTCTGAATTCGGGCTACGGCTTTGGCGATCACTTCATTTGGGTCGTTTGCCTCCGCTTCCCGTTCTGCGATTTCCTCAATGAATGTTTCGAGGCTCATACCGACGATTGCGGCCCGGTCCCGGAGCTTCTCTTCCGTTTCAGACCGGAGCCGGATTGCGATCGGCGGATGTTCTTCGATGCTTGGTTGGACCATACGACCTCTACACGTTATGCGGTTTTTTGACGGTCTACCCCGCGTTGGTGCCGACGGTTTTGAAGTCTTCCATCGCGCGGGCGACGGCGAGCGGGAGGATTTTCCGGAGCCGACGACCACGGCGGAGGTCGGCCCAGTTTTTCAGGATGTACTCGGCTTGGCGACTTCCGGTGCGGGCATGGTACTTCACGATGAGCGGGTGAATCCACTCGTAATCGACGTAGGTGCTATCGACGATCGCCACGCTCCGGGAATGTAGCTTGGCGGGGGCTTCGCCCTTCGGGTCGAAGACGAAAAGTTCGCCGCCCGTCATGCCCGAACCGATCTCGTTTTCGATCGGCCCCAAGATTAAGACGCGGCCACGGGTCATGTATTCGCACGCATACTTCCCGGCAGCCTCCGCAACAATCGTCGCCCCGGAGTTCCGAATCCCGAGTCGGTGCCCGGCGCGACCACCGATGAAGATGTGGCCACCCGTTGCACCATACGCGATGTTGTTCCCGGCAATGCTCTGGATTTCACCACCGTAATCGGACGTGCCGTAGTCGAGTGTGACGACGACCGTGCCACCGGCGATCCCCTTGGCCACGCCGTCTTGGGCGAAGCCTTGGAGTTCCAAATCCATGCCGTCCAGGCACCACGCCCCGAAGCTCTGGCCCGCTTCGCCTTCAAAGCGAACGTGGATTTTCTTGGCGTTCGGCATTCCTTCGCGGCCGTACAGCTTGCCAATTTGACCGGCGATGGTGGCACCGACGGCGCGATCACTGTTACGAATGCGGAACAACAACGATGCGTTTTGCCCGGCATCAATCGCGTCGTGGGCGGCGGCGAAAATCTTCTCGTTGAGCGTCGTACCCGGCACCGCACAGATGCCAGTTTGCCCGGCCACTTGCGGGAAGTTCTTGTCCAGTTCCGACATCGCCATGTCCGGGCGGATGAACCGCGACACGTTGATGGTTTTGATCCGCCCCTTCACGTCGGTGCGTTTTTCTAACAGGTCGCTGCGACCTGTTAGTTCGGCGATGTGCTTGTAACCCATCCCTGCGATGATGTGCCGGACTTCATCGGCCACGGCAAACAAGTACGCCTTCGTATGTTCCGGATGACCCTTGAAGATTTCCGGCGACCCGGTGATCCCCGTCGGACAATTCGGAATGTGGCACGACTTGCACACGATGCAGCCGACCGACACCATCAGCCCTTGGCCGAAGCTAAACTGGTCCGCACCGAACAGCGCGTACTTCACCACGTCATAGCCGTTTTTGATGCCGCCCCCGACGCGGAGCTTGACGGTTTTCCGGATGCCGTTAGTCACGAGGGCTTGGTGCGCTTCGGCAAGCCCCATCTCGCTGGGCAACCCGGCGTGTTCCTTCGACGAGACCATCGCCGCCCCGGTGCCGCCGTCGATGCCGTCAATTTCGATGATGTCCGCCCCGGCTTTCGCCACGCCGACGGCGATCGTGCCGATGTTGTCCACGGCCACGAGCTTCACCGACACCGGCTTGCCAGGGTTCACGGCTTTCAAGTCGTAAATCAGTTGGGCGAGGTCTTCGATCGAATAAATATCGTGGTGCGGTGGTGGAGAAATCAGGTCAGTGCCCGGCTTGGCGAAGCGAATCTCGGCGATCTCGGCGGTCACCTTCTTGCCCATCAGTTGCCCGCCCTCGCCGGGCTTCGCACCTTGGGCCATCTTGATTTGCAGTTCGTCCGCGTTGATGAGGTACTCCGCATCGACACCAAACCGCCCGGACGCCACTTGGCGAATGCGACTGCGGAACCGGCTCTTGTTCAGGTTCTTCGGGTCCAGCGCGTAGATGTCCGGGTGGTCTTGGCGTTGCTTCAAAATCCGCTGCCAGTAGTCACCCCAGGCGCGGGCCGGAATGTCGTTCCGCCACCGGGCTTCGCCCCCTTCGCCGCTGTTGCTGAGTCCGCCGATTTCATTCATGGCCGCCGCAATCGTCATGTGCGAAGCACCAGTCAAAGCGCCGTGGCTCATGGCCGCGCCGCGGAAGTGGTTGCAGATGAGATCGACGGCGGTTTGCGTTTCTTGCACCGGCACAGCAGGCTTATCGGTTTTCTTGATGACGAACAGATCACGGAGTACCGTTGGCGGTCGGGTTGCGACCATTTTGGAGAACTTGTCAAACTTCAACTCGACCCGTTGCAGCGCGTCCGGGTCTTTCTCTTCGGGCGGTGCGGTGTAGGCCAGTTCGCCGCCGCCCATTTCCGGTTCGGGGTGCGCTTCCTTGACCGCTTCGCGGAGGGCCATTCGCACTTTGGCGTTGAAGGCGTGGTAGTCCAAGTGGCGACCGAGGGGCGAGTTTTGCTTCGCCATTTTCTCTGCTTGATCGACACGCCACATGGCGTCATCGACCAACTCGGCCAACCCGATGCCACCAATGCGGGACGGGAAATCGCCGAGGTAGTGCATCAATTCCGGGCCGAACCCAACGGCTTCAAACAGCATCGCGCCGCGATACCCCTCAATGGTCGTGATGCCCATCTTGGAGATGATCTTCAACAGTGAATCTTCGAGCGCGTAGAACAGATTCCGCAACGCCTCGTGCGATTCGAGTTTCACTTCTTGCTTGGACTCGGGGTGCTTCCACTTCAAGCCGTCTTTGACAAGGCGCAGCATCAAGTACGGGTGAACCGCATCGGCTCCGAACGCGACCAAGACCGCAATGTCGTGGCCTTCCTGAATGTCGCCCGCTTGAATGATGAGCGAGCAACGGTCGCGCAGCCCTTGCTGGCAGAGGAAATTATGAACCGCCCCTAGTGCGAGCAGCGACGGCAGCGGGTCGAGGCCACGCTTGCAGGCTTCCTTGTCGCTGATGCACAGCACGTGATAGCCTTCTTGCACCGCTTTCCCGGCGGCGTCACGCAAGGCTTCGAGCGCGGCCCGAAACGCTTCCACGCCGCCACTCAGCCGGAACGTCGCGTCGAGAACTTTGAAGCCGAGGAGTTCGTTTTGGCGAACCTCTTCCACGACCGCATCGCTGATGATCGGTGATGACAATTCCATTTGCTTGATGGGCAAATCATCGCCGTTTTCAGTACCCCGAGCGGTTAACGAGGATCTGCCGATGTACGTCGTCAGCGACATCGCACCGCCTTCGCGGTACGGGTCGATCGGCGGGTTCGTGACTTCGGCAAAGGTCTGCTGGCAATACTTGAACAGTGTCGGGTGGAATTCGCTGAACACGGTCAACACGCGGTCGTGCCCCATGCTGCTGAGCGGTTCTTTGGAGAGCTTCGCCATGTCCTTGACGAACGTCGCGCGAGAGAAGTCCCAACCCGCAGCTTGCAGGAGCGTTTCGAGCGTCCAAGCGCGTTCCTTCTCCATCGCATCGACAATGTCTTCGGTTTGGCGGGTGAAGTCGAAGCCTTCGGTCATCACCACTTGTCGCTTGTTCAACTCGTGAATGTCGCCGAGTTCTCGTTTCGCTTCGGTCACCACTCGGCCCATGACTTGGTGGCTATCGAGCCGTTCGCCGGTGGTCGTATCGAGTGCAATCATCTGGCCGGGTTGGAGCTGGCCGCTGGCGACGATCGTGGTGTTATCCAGGCCGAACACGCCGGATTCGGAGCCGATGTATAACCAACCGCGTTTGTCCGAACACCAGCGAACAGGACGAAGTCCCATGCGATCCACGAGGCCCACCAGAATGCGGCCATCGGAGGCAACCAAACCGGCGGGGCCGTCCCAGGCGCAAAGGCTTCCGTAGGTGCGGCGACAGTACGTGAACAGTTGAAACGCATCCGGACCCCAAACGTCCGCTTCTGTGTCCCAGACCGGCGGCAGGGACAACCGCATCGCGCGAAGCAAGCTCCAGCCTTGCTTATTCACGAGGTAGTCGAGCCATTCGTCCAGGCTACCGCTATCGCTCATCGACTTGGTGAGCATGTCCCCGCCGGGTAACGGAGGGTTCAACCCACGGGAGAACGCCTGCACCGCGTTGCGGTTCGTCCGAATCGTGTTGATTTCGCCGTTGTGACAGGTGAGACGAAACGGCTGCGCGAGTTGCCAGTTCGGGAACGTGTTCGTGCTGTACCGACGGTGAAAGTACGCGATCCCGGTCTCGAAGCCGTCGCTGGCTAAGTCGGGGTAATAGTCCGTGAACTGCCCGCTCGTCAGCAACCCCTTGTACCCGATCAGCCGCGATGACAGTGACACCACATAAACATTAAGTGCCGCTTGTTGAAAGCGGTGACGCAGTTCAAGTCGCTGACGATAACACCACGACTCAGCGGCGTTGCTGTCCCCGTTGATTTTCAACAAGACTTGGTCGATGGCGCCGGGTTTCGACAGTCGTGCCGTACTCGGTAAGACTTCGTCGTTCGTGGGGATCGAGCGGAACCCGAGGAATTGATGCGGGCCACTCGATAAGACTTCTCGGGTGATCGAACGGGCCGCGTCGATTTTACGGGAATCGGTGTCGAAAATGAACACCACCCCGACGCCGACGGTGTGGTCGGAGCGTAGGTCGCGGGCGTGATCGAGTTTGAGCCGTTTCGCTTCGTCTTTGAAAAAGCCCTGCGGAATTTGGCAGGTTAATCCGGCCCCGTCGCCCGCGTCACCGCAGATGCCACCCCGGTGTTCGAGACTGTTGAGCGCAGTCAGAGCTTTCCTGAGAACTTCCACGGACGGCCGGCCGTCTTTCGCGGCAACCCCCCCGATACCGCAGGCATCACTGCCGACGACATTTGTGTAAAGTAACTCCCCACTTTCGACTAACGCTCGTCCGTCCATCTTGTAAGTAACCTCAAGTCTGGCAGGTGTCTGGCAATGGCCCAACAACTGAGAGTAACAGCACAAAGCTCATTAGGTTAACATAAAAAAGTTCAGAATTCCGACCAGATTAGACGGACATCCTGATTCGGTGAATGTTCACGGAAGAGTGAATTTTTTCCACGCAACACCTTGCAGACCGCAACAGGACAAAGTAGAACAGGGTCAAAATACCAGTGGCTGTGCCATTTGTGTGTTTGTGATTGTCCCGATAACAATGTTTCCACGTTTTTCCGTACCCACAGGAAAGGAACAGTTTCATGTTAGACAAGATTACTGATGCACTCGGTAGCCCAATCGCCCTCGGATTCATGGCGTTGCTACTCATCGGATTAGTCGGCCTGATGATTTTCATGCGAATGAAAAAATCAGACGACTGACCACAGCGTTGGTCAAACGTAAACAATTGAGACTTGGAAGCAAACTCTTCAGTTTGCCCCCAAGTCTTTTTTTACGACTGCGACAGGCTTGAATTCCCACCGCGCCCACTTCTGGTATTGCTGACCTTTTCAAACAGCAACTTGACCAATTGCTCCATTAAATCGAGGTATTCTGTCGCCGCGATCATCCGAACTTGGCAAATCAATTCGCGGCGGCGTTCGATGAGTTCGACGAAATGCTCGACCCCTAACCGCTCCATCGGGCCGCCGACCGTTTGCATTTCGAGTAGTTCGTGGATTTCATCGGAGCGAAGATCCGT
>JAYVXO010000128.1:0-5461 GCA_043785105.1 Fimbriiglobus sp. | reverse complement strand
ATATTCAAACGTGCCTGTCGCCATGAAAATGCCTCCGGTTCCATCCTGGGCCGACAAGCCTAACAAAAAAGCGCCTACATCGAAAGGCACACCCTGTTCTCGGTTTGTCCCTTGCCTTCCCGCACCGGACCGCTACACTGCTGGAATCTGTAAAGTGTCAAAACGTCCGTTGGCAGGAGTGTGACAGCGGCGGAGGACAGAGTTCACGGACACAATGGGTTTGGAACGGGTGAGGAACGGCACGATGGCGATTACGAAGGACCGGAAGACTGAGCTAATCCAGACATTCAAGCGGGCGGATAACGATACCGGCTCGCCTGAGGTTCAGATTGCGCTGCTCACGAATCGGATCATTTATATGACCGACCACATGCGCACGCACAAAAAAGACTTCTCGAGCCGGCGCGGCCTGCTCAAGATGGTCAGCCAGCGGTCCGACTTGCTGAAGTACCTCCGGGAAACTGACCGGGAGCGGTACTTGACAGTCATCCAAAAGCTCGGCCTGCGGAAGTAATTTCCGGCCCGACTTTGGCACGATCAAACCATCGCAACGCTGGGTTGGAATCCCAACTCGGCGTTCTGAGCGTTCCTGGGTTACGTCTGTGCATTTCGTCATTGTTGTGGTGACAGATGATCGACAGGTGAACCGAACTGACAGGATGTCGGCCCTTACGTTTGTCGTTGAGTTGGCAGGATTTTTACCCACCCATTCGCAACGTCCTTGAACTCCCTTCTCTGATTGGTTTGTCGCACCTTGTCGCACCTGTCTCATGCGAAAGGGTTACCCACAGTGGCAGTTACTCGCGTCGAATGTCAAATCGGTCACGTCCCGCTCGTTCTCGAAACCGGCAAACTTGCCAAGCAAGCCCACGGGGCGGTGACGGTTCAGTACGGCGAAACCGTTGTTTTGGTTGCGGCGGTCGAGGGGAATGCCATCCCCGGCCGCGACTTCTTCCCCCTCACGGCGGACTACCGGGAAAAAGTGTACGCGGCAGGCAAGTTCCCCGGCGGGTTCATCAAGCGGGAAACCCGACCCAGTACGAAAGAAACACTAACGTCACGCCTCATCGACCGCCCCATCCGCCCGCTGTTCCCCGTCGGTTATGTGAACGAAGTTCAAGTCCAGGCGATGGCCCTCTCGTTTGACAAGGAAAACGACCCGGACGTACTCGCCATCATCGGCGCTAGTGCCAGCTTGCACATTTCGCCGATCCCGTTCACCAAGCCGATTGGTGCGGTGCGTGTCGGTCGGGTGAACGGCCAATTCACGGTGTTGCCGACGCACACCCAAATGGAAGAAAGCGACCTCGATCTTATCGTCGCAGCCACCCGCGACGCGGTGTGCATGATCGAAGGGTTTGCCCGCGAACTCCCCGAAGATGTCGTGGCCGATGCCGTGGCGTTTGCCCACCATCAGATCCTCATCATCATTGATGCCATTGAAGAACTTCGCACCAAGTGCGGGCTGGGCGAGAAGAAGTTGCCGGCCAACCCCGAACCCGATCCGATCATCGACGAGTTGCACAAGAAGTACGGCGAAGAGTTCCGCAAGCGCTACGTGACCGAAGGCAAACTCGCCCGGTACGCCGCGCTGAACGAACTCAAGGACCACATCAAGAAAGACTACGCGGTGCCCGAAGGCCAAACGCCGAAGGCCACGCCGGAGCAAATCTCGGCGGCGTTCTCGACGCTGAAGGAACGCATCTTCCAAGAAATCACCATGACCGGCACCCGCATCGACGGCCGCCCGCTCGACTTGGTGCGGCCGATTTCGTGCGACGTGAACTTGTTGCCACGCACCCACGGTTCGGCGGTGTTCCAACGGGGCGAAACCCAAGCCCTCGTCGTCGTCACGCTCGGGACCGGGCAGGACGAACAAAAGGTCGATGGCCTGCAAGACGAGTTCGCCAAGAAGTTCATGCTCGACTACAACTTCCCGTCGTTCAGCGTCGGCGAGTGTAAGCCGATCCGTGGCCCCGGTCGCCGCGAAATCGGCCACGGCATGTTGGCCGAACGGTCGCTGAAAGCCGTGATCCCACCTGCCAACAAGTTCCCGTACACGATCCGCCTCGTCTCCGAAATTCTGGAATCGAACGGCTCGTCCAGCATGGCCTCCGTGTGCGGCGGGACGCTCGCCCTCATGGACGCGGGCGTGCCGATCAAGCAACCCGTGGCGGGCATCAGCATCGGCCTCGTGACCAAGGGCGACAGTTACGTGTTGCTCACGGACATCCAAGGCGACGAAGACCACTACGGCGACATGGACTTCAAAATCGCGGGCACCCAGAACGGCATCACCGGCATTCAACTCGACATCAAGCTCGACGGCATCACGGACGAAATCATTCGCGCCGCCCTCGAACAGGCCCGCATCGCCCGTCGGGAAATTCTCCGCAACATGCTGCTGACCCTGCGGGCGCCGCGCAAGGCCATCAGCGACCGCGCCCCACGCCTGCTGCAGGTGAAGATCAACCCCGAAAAGATCGGGCTGCTCATCGGGCCGGGTGGCAAGATGATCCGCGCGATTCAAGACGAAACGGGCGCGAAGCTCGACGTGTCCGACGACGGCACGGTGAACATCGCCCACAGCGAATCTGCCGGGGCCGAAGAAGCGAAACGCCGCATCGAAGTGTTGTGCCAAGAGATCAAGGTGGGCAACGAGTACGAAGGCAAGGTGACCTCGATCAAGGAGTTCGGCGCGTTCGTCGAGATCACCCCCGGCCGCGACGGGTTGTGCCACATTAGCGAACTCGACTACGCCTACGTGGGCCGCGTCGATGACGTGGTGAAAGTCGGCGACCGCATCAAGGTGAAAGTGATCGGCATCGACGACCAGGACCGCGTGAAGCTGTCCCGCAAGGCCCTGTTACCACCACCCGCCGAGGGTGAAGTCCTCGCCGGCCCACCCCCCCGCACCGACGACGATCGCGGCCCACGACGCGACGACCGTGGCCCACGACGCGACGACCGCGGCCCACGACGCGACTAAATCGAAACGCCCCGAGGGAAGCACTGGTGCTTCCCTCGGGGCGTGTTGTTGGTGGGCCAAATAATTACGCGGCACCTATTTCCAGTTGGATCGCTTGGAGGATTTCGCCGGTAGCGTCGTCTTGAATAATGGCGATGACCTTCAAACCTTTCATCGCCACGAGGCGACTTAGGCCACCAGGAAAGGGTCGTTTGGCGTCGTACTCGTCGAGGTATTTATTCAGATCGGCCTGTAGCGCTTTGACACTTTGGGTGAGTGTGTACTTGCCGTCTTTCAAATCCTTAACACAGATTCCTTTGCCGGTGCCGAGCAACGAACGGGCCACGTGATGGTGAAAGCGAATGCCGTTCAAACCAACGTGTCGAACGGTGTCCTCGACCACGATCAACCGTAACTTCACGCTATCCGTTAGGCCAATTGTGCCAGTCGTATCGACAGCGACCGTCACGGACAACTTGTCATCGAACCGCTTCAAGTCGCCGGTCATCTTGATGTCGAGCGATTCTTCGAGGGTGCAATTAAGAATACTGCCATATTGTTTAAATAGCTTTTCCGCGCCTTCTAAACCTTTAATGTTTGGTGTTGGACGCGGCATCCCGTTAAACAATGATGAATACACGTCACGCCTGAAACCACGGACCAATTGACTATAATAATCATTGCGGTCAATCGAGTCCGTGTTGGTGAGCGGGTCCGGGCCTTCAATGTGCAAGTGGTACTGAATCAGAACAACATCACGTGGTTTGTAGGACTTCAGTAGGCCGTGAAACGCTACTTCAGAGTCTCGGCAATAGTGGCTTTGAGCACCGACGAATTGCTCCATCACCGCCACTCGGTTTGCCGATTTAGCGGTTCGACCGAGGTAGGGACTTGGCGTGAATGGCAGTTCGTTGGCTAGGTACTCGGCGTCAATTGTGTCATCGAGTTTAGCGATTTCGGCCTCGGTCCGTTTCAGCAAGCCTGTCTTACCAGCTAGTTTTTGCACCTTGGCAAGGACTCTGTGCGCCTCCATCCGCTTCTCCGCGCCCATGTTCGGGACGAGTACAGCGCGTTCGGCGTAGGGCATGGCGATGTCGGCGTAGCCATTTTGCCACACGATCTCCGAGGCGAGTGCGGCGAGACAGGACTGCTCATACCGCGCGCCGAACTTCTTGTTGTCATCGGCGACCATCTTGGCCCACCCCGCGACTTCTGGCGGCGTTGCGTGGATACGGACTGCCCGCATGAGGAGGACTTCCGCCGCGCTGATCGAGTAGGGGTTGTCGAGGATTTTCACGGCTTCCCTGTAAGCGGCGTCCGTTTTGCTGTTTAATTGCTCGGCGCTGTCTTTGCATTCGTGAAGCAATTTCGCTCTTTTTACCTTGTCTGGTTCCGCCTCCGCTTTGCGGCGAGTATCCGTCCAAGCTTGTTCGTGTAGACTCAGTTCTTCCAAGACCGGCGGAACTTTCACCACAAATCGGGTGTCCTGTTCTTCGATTCTTTCGAGTCGAGTCTTTTCCAAAATCGCAGACGAGACGCGATCATTCTTCTCGGCAAAGTTACCGTAGATTCTTTTCGGGTTCTTCGGGTCGAGCGTGCCTTCAAACGAGAAGTCTTGGGACTCTTTCTTCATTCGGAAGCGGATCGCAGTGCCGACGATTTCGACATTGGTGAACGTGAGTGGCGTGGAGATGTCATTGGCGTCGGCAACATAACTGAGGGCCGGCATACCGTTTTTTGACTCGAATTTCATCGCACCCATGTACCGATAATGTGTACACGAATAGCCGCACTGAATCAGCCATGTGCCATCGGCAATCGGCTTTTCTTGTGCGTTAGTCGTCGGAATCGTCGTGATCAAAAAGGCCACGATGACGAAGTATCGTTGCGTGAGCATGGGTAAACCTTTTGATGAGGGCCGAAACCGTATATCGGTCTCGGCCTTGAAAGACTGCAGTTGGTTACGCGCCGCCGTTTTCGAGTTGGATCGCTTGCAGGATCTCGCCGGTGGCGTCATCTTGAATGATGGCGACGACCGTTGAGCCTTTCAGCGCCAGCGGGCGATCGGGGTACGGGAACGGTGAGGTTGTGTTGTACTCGTCGAGGTACTTCTTGAGGTCGGCTTGCAACGCCTTGATGCTTTGGGTCGCGGTGTGCTTGCCGTCCTTCATATCCTTGACCGCGATGCCTTTGCCGGTGCCGAGTAGCGATCGCACCACGTGGTGGTGGAAGCGAACGCCATTGCTGCCGACGTAACGGATGTTGTCTTCGAGCAACAGCAACCGCAACTTCAGCGTGTCTTTCGGCTCTTTCATGCCGGTCACGTCCACGGTCACGGTTAACGCATCGTCGGCCCGCTTCAGGCTGCCGGCCAGCTTAATGTCGGTGGACTCTTCTAGGCCGTGTTGATTGAAGGCGGGTCAACGACGGCGGCCTGAAAATCTCATTTGAGCCAGATCATTGTTGCGGCTAGCAAGACCATCCCCAGAAAGT